>CAIQND010000001.1 GCA_903873045.1 uncultured Methylococcaceae bacterium
AGTTATAAACGTCTGTGGGATACTCATCACGGGGAGAACTATCATGACTGATTTATTAAACCGCAGCCGCGTTATCCTTTATTACAACGGTGCCATCAGCGGCCTGACGTTGTTCACACAACACCCTCACGACAGTGTTTGCACGCCCAATCCTTTACCTGCCTTGTCTTCCGTTTTGGAAGAAGATGAACTGTCTCTGACCATCGTCCACACGCCGCCTGCCAACGTAGTCAGCACCATCAGTCATGCTCTGGGTTTACCCGCGCATCTCTTGCACGCCAATCCCGCTTATCGGGAACAAGTTGATACACCCGATGGTATCATCACCGTCTATTTGGCTTATTTTAATGCGCTAGACCCACCTCATAAATTGATGGCTGAAAAAGGCTGTAAATTAAGAACGCTGACCGAGCTAAGAAACCGGCCTCCCGCAGAATTGGAATTATTACGCCGAGCTTATGCCTTGGTGATGGAATCATAACCGTGTTTGATTTTATCGACGATTATCCGGGCGAGGAAGTCATTTATCCTCAGCAGGGCTTATATATCCCGGAGGCAACAGATTGTATGCGCTGCGGATTGTGCATCAGCGTCTGCCCGACTTATAAATTATTCCAAATTGAAGTAGAAACGCCGCGTAGCCGTGTGCGTAGCATCGACAAAATCATCCATCAAAGCGCCTCAATTTCTGACGAAGAACTGCACCATCTAAATAATTGTACCCAATGCCGGGCTTGTGAAACCCTCTGCCCCGGTAAAATGGCTTATGGTCATTTGTTCGATCTTGCGCGTGAGAAACTTTGTCAAACAAGCACTTCAAAAAAGCACGGCAATGTTCTTGCCGTTATGGGTTTTAAACTCATAGAACACAAATCTTGGTTGACTGCGGCAACGGTTGTTATGGGCGTGTATCAAAAAATCGGGTTGCAGTTTTTGATAAGAAAAACCGGTTTGCTTAACGTGTTTAAGCTTAAAAGAGCTGAAGCGCTCATGCCAAAAGTAGTCATCACAAAACTGGCCGAGCGTTATCCCACAAACCAGCAACGCCGTGGTAATGTCGCCTTGTTTACCGGTTGTATCAGTGATCATTTTGACCGGAAAACCTTGCTCGCCTCCATTAAACTGTTAAATCGTATCGGCTTTGATGTGCTGGTTCCAAAAGAACAAAGCTGTTGCGGAGCCATTCATTTGCATCAAGGTCAAAAAGACATGGCTGATAAAATGGCGGCACTGAATACCGATGTATTCAATGCATTGGACATTGAAGCCATTATCTACACGGCCAGCGGCTGCGGCTTGACGCTGAATGAATATGAGCATAAAAAAGACGATGACCAACAGTTTGGCAACAGCCTGTTTGATATTACCGAATTTCTAAATCTGCACTGGCAGGACACCATCAACCTGAAAGAACCGCCTGCCAACGCGAGAAAAATCGCCGTACATGAACCGTGCAGTCAACGTAACGTAACTCCGGTAACCGGCAATCGGCATCAGCACGTTTATGCGTTACTTGAAAAGATACCCGGAATAACCGTGATACCGTTACCCGAAAATCAACTCTGCTGTGGTGCGGGTGGCGTCCATACCCTGACACACCCTGAAATAGCCGATCCGCTTAGGAACTTAAAACTGGCTCACTTTGAACAATCACAAGCTGATTTACTGGTATCAACCAATATCGGTTGTGCCTTGCATTTAAATGCCGGATCAGGTTTAAATAAAATAGTGCATCCCGTGGTATTGTTGGCAGAACTGTTACCCTAAACAGTTAACCCTTCCTCAAACAAACCAACTGCGTCGTTTGCCAGCCTTGTTGCTGATAAAAATTCAAAGCCAACCCGTTATTTTTATCCGCCAAGAAAAATCAGGGTCAGATTTTGCAAAACCACACATTATCTAACCCCCGTTATTCAAAAAGCTGTTTAACAAACAACAGACAGCAAATCTTCGGTGTCTGCGTTGATAATTTCCAGGCCTATTTTCTTGCAAAAGCGCTTTTCTTTATCGGTCGGATTTTTGTTCAAAACCCAGCCTTTATGCTCTGCCGCGCCATAAACAATATCGCTCATGACCATACGTTCTGAATCCCTGTTTAAGGGCATCCCGATAAATAAATATTGCTTGCCTTTACGGTATTCTTTAAGAAAGTCCGGTATGGCAAAGCCGCCCATTAACTCGGTTATATAATCGACATAATCGGCATCTGAAGCGACGTAGTTGGCTTCCGGTTTTGGCGTACCCAGGGGTTTAAATAAAATGGGCAGTCGGGTATCAACTTGTTCCTGAGGTATTTCAAAATAATCACTGCCGTCATAGTGATATATTTTAAACCGGAAAGCACTGGCGGTGATTCTCGCGAGACCTACAATGAGTGTATGCTCTTCATCGGCATAGCTGTCTTGCAATTGTGTGTCCCGGTTAATGTCGACGATGTAGGCGGGTTTCCATTCCGCCAGCCAATCGTGTATTGCTGCGCGTGTCCATTCTGTGTCGCCATATAACTTGGTGAGAAACTGACCCAGAAAATTTCGGCCTTTTTTAAGTTCCTGATTCATGGCCGCTCTGGGAAACTCATACATCAGCTTGGGTGCCATGGGATTACCGTTGTTCATGGCCAAAATCAAGCTATTGCTGTCAGCCGGCATGGCCGCGCCCGTCAGTTTGTTGGTTGCGTCAAAAAGCACACCCGGGCCCAGATAAGGGATGACCCGATTTTCGTACAAACCATTTAATATTTCAGCTAAGACATCAGAAGGCATTGTTAAAACTCCACTATTGTTTGTTTGTATCTGTATAACACAGCAATAATCAAACCAGCTTTATAGTTCCTGTCGCTAAATAGCTTAAATTAATAATTAACAAAGGGTTATAGATTTTATCAGCGGAATTTTAAGGGAGTCAGGCTGGTTGTTTTTGTTCTCTTTATGACAAAGCATACAACTGGAGTAAAACTGCTTTAGCTGTTTTTACAGGCAATAGCTAAAGCGATTACACTCCAGTTTTTAAACAACTTGCGCTTAAACTTAACGGCATTGCTCTAAGCACACGACTTACTGTCTATATAAAGACAAACCGGCAATAACCCCACTGTTATCAAGCTTACAGAAAGCTGACAAAATGTTTGAAACACAACGTAACTCAATCGCCATGTCAGAATACTTAAGAATTACAAATCAATAGGATAACTCTAATTTAAGCAGTTGGCACACCCCTTGCTTTATACATAATGTCATTAACAACAACGTCCTATAACGAGGAGAAGATCATGGCTTTACGTCAATGTGCAATATACGGTAAAGGTGGAATTGGTAAGTCTACTACCACTCAAAATTTGGTTTCTGCGTTGGCAGAATTAGGTAACAGTGTAATGATTGTCGG
>CAIQND010000002.1 GCA_903873045.1 uncultured Methylococcaceae bacterium
AATATACGAGAGATTGAAGACGTAATAATACCAGAGGTAAAAAACGGTATCCTTCTTTGGAAAGAGCGCGTCAACATTTCCAGTCTGATTGTTCTTTGTTTTATTGCTGTCCTGGCCGTTTTTGCTGAAATAAATATTGGGATTTTAGAGTTTTTAATTGACCCTATTATTGGGCCGATAATAATCCTCATTCTGTTAGGCATTATGGTACCTATACATTTACTGATCAGTAAACTACACGCGAAATTAATCATTAATAAATTAAATGAACGGCAAAAAGAACTACATTTAATAGGCAACCTGGCTAATCTCTTTGAACAGAACTTAACCTTTGTGCGTATGCTATTGCCTCTTACTGAACCCGCCGCTTGGAACAAGAAAATTAAAGCCCGCTTAATGCAGTTAACCGATAAAGCCAAGGTACTGGTACAATCGCTAAATGATGACTTTGGCACTTATGATGAGGTTGATTCTTACAATGCCCCCATAGAAATCAGTTATAAAGGTGAACCCCACGCTAGCTATCTGGATTTATCGAAAATTAAATAATAATTACAGGACATTAAAAGAACCCATAGTCGTCACTACCAGCAATGACTTACCATGTTACCTATTGAAATATTAAGACAATACCTGCCTTTGTGCTGGTTTAAACATAACCCGCTTGAGTTAACCAGGTCAACGGTATTTTTTAAACAAAATCTATTGTGCTATTTTATTGTTGAGTATTTCATGCAAGCCAACATGACGGATGATCCTTTTGAATCGTTTGTTGAAGTGGCAATACAAACACTGCTAACACTTCTGTTTATAGGCTTTATACTGCGTTTAAACAAAACCTTATACGCCTATCTACAAGTAACCACAGCCATTTTAGTCTGTGCCAATATAATATCCCTTTTCGTCATCCCCGTTTTAATCTGGCTAACCGTCAGTGAGGCTCTCTTAAGCTATTATAGTTTGGGGATATTGTTCTTATGGGAGCTTACCGTGATGGCTTATATTTTCAGAAAAATTCTTGCTATCAATTCTGCCGCCAGTATAGCCTTGTCATTGCTTTATTTTATTGTGAGTTATTTAGGGGCGTTTACCATTGGGCAGATATTGGTTTGAGTTTGCGGATTTTAGTTTAGTAGGTAGACCGAAAGATTTTTTATCGATTACTACAATCATAATGCCCACCAATAGCAAATATAAAAACGGAATTATCATCGAAACGATAAACCAATCTATCTTTTTGAGATAAGCAACGCGACCATAATCCCGTTAGTGCATGTTTGAGTGATTCGGGTTTTCCCAAACCATAACGTGGGTCATTTCTAAGCATCTCTTTTAAAATACGGCATAATTGTTCATGCTGTTTTTTTATCCGTTGCCTTAATGCTTCGTAAGCCTCCCACGTTTTACCATCAAATACTAATGATCGCATTTAATTCCTCTGGGGTTGGCTGATAACCGGTATTTTGTTGATACGTTTGACGGGATAATGCAATTTGTCGCATTAATTCATCGTTTTGCAAAATATAGTCGGTTTCTTCTTCAGCAATCATTTCGTCCGTGTCATCTTCAACAATAATAAGCACTTCAATTTTTTTCCTTTTAAAAAGGGTAACGGTTTGCTTAGGTTAAGTTGTTGTGGATTTTCCAGTGTCAGTATTTCTTTATAGGCGTACATGTTATACCTCTTATATTGTAAGTATTCACCTCCCCCTTTGAAAAAGGGGGATTGAGGGGGATTTATCTAATAAAATCTCCCCTAACCCCTCTTTTTCAAAGAGGGGGACTGAATAGTTACCTTATATTACTTATCGATGTAACAGAACGGAATCGAAGCTAATGAAAGTCCTCAAAATCCTCGATTCAGCACCACTGCATCACGGCTGCTTTCTGCTAACCCACATACTGCGTAATCAAACCTTGTAACTGGTTCTTGTCGAGTTGTTGATTATCCACTTTTAAATAAGCCACGGCCTCATCGTAGTGCAAAGTAATTTCCTCAACCCCGACCACTTTCAGCATCGCGGCCACAAAATCGTTGGCTTCCTGCTCGTTAATATTTTCTAACGAGATAAGCAAATTAGCCCAATACCGGGGTGGTTTCATACTGATGGACAGTATTAACCAGCTCAAGGCGGCTGCGGCGCAAAACAAAAACACGCCGGTAGCGCCATAAGCGCCATAACACCAACCCCCTACCCCGCCGCCAATACCTGCGCCCAAAAACTGACAGGTTGAATAAACGCCCATTGCCGTGCCTCTTAAATCGCCGGGTGCTGTCTTGGAGATTAGTGAGGGCAAGGTTGCTTCCAACAAATTAAAGCCGGTAAAAAACAACCAGAGAAAACCAATTATTGCCGGCAAAGATGCATGAAACTGCATTAAACCCAGATCAGCCAACACCAGTGCAGCAATGGCACCGATAAAAACCGGTTTCATTTTGCGTTTTTTTTCTGCCAAAATAACAAACGGAATAATGGCCGCCATTGAGATAACAAAAACCGGCAAATAAACTTTCCAGTGTTCGGCAGGTAGTAAACCGGTATCACGCATTAATAAAGGTACCACCACAAAACTGGCCGTTAAAATGGCATGTAAAATAAAAATACCATAATTAAGTCGCAATAAATCATGGTTTTTTAAGATATTTAAAAACTGTCCCGGCACCAACTCTGCATCCCGGTGTACTTTGGATTGCTGCGGATCAGGCACTTGATAACGAATAACCCAGATGGCAACCAATGACAAGCCGGCAATCAGCCAGAATATACCGTGAACCCCAATAAATCCCGCAATCACCGGCCCTGCGGTAATGGCCACGCCAAAAGAGACACCGATGCTAAGACCAATTAACGCCATCGCTTTCGTGCGATGCACTTCTTGCGTTAAATCTGCCACCAAAGCCATAATAGGTGCTGCTATTGCGCCAGACCCTTGAATGGCCCGACCCAATAAAACGCCGTAAATACTGGTTGAAAGGGCTGCAACCACACTGCCGATAAAAAACAGTATCAAGCCAATAATAATGATTTTTTTTCTGCCAAACCGATCGGACATCAAGCCAAAAGGAATTTGTAAAATCGCTTGGCTAATACCATAAATACCAATAGCCATGCCGATTAATGACGGTGTTGAGCCGTCAAGTTGTTCGGCAAATAATGATAATACCGGCAAAATCAAAAACAAGCCGAGCATACGCAAGGCATAAATACTTGCTAAAGACCACGTTGCACGCTTTTCCGATGCGGTCATCGGACTCGTAATATCCTGCACTTTTGTCAAAACCGGTTGCTCCTTTGCGTCAAAAATTTAAGTATCATAAACAGTATGTGACCATAATAAAACCCTGTTTATCTATCATGTTATTTAAAATCATCTTTCTGCTTGGCAAGTAGCGTAGGTCGGGTTAGCGACAGCGTAACCCGACAAATCGATGTATCTTAGGCAGCACGCAGAAAACAACCACCAGAATCAGCCTGGTGGTGGTTATTTATTGCAAGTCACCTTACTCAAAAAACCGCTTTAAATAATGCCCTGTATACGAAGCCGCATTTTCAGAAACCTGTTTCGGTGAGCCTTCGGCAACCAGTGTACCACCACCGTCGCCGCCTTCCGGGCCCATATCAATCAGCCAGTCGGCGGTTTTAATCACATCCAGGTTATGTTCGATAACAATAACGGTATTGCCATGATCACGCAAGGTATGCAGTACACCCAGCAATTGTTTTATATCATGAAAATGCAGTCCCGTCGTCGGCTCGTCCAAAATATATAAGGTCTTGCCGGTATCGCGTTTGGAAAGCTCTTTAGCCAGTTTAACGCGTTGCGCTTCACCGCCGGAAAGCGTTGTCGCATTTTGTCCCAAGGTAATATAACTCAAACCGACCTCGGTTAAGGTGTGTAACTTTCTGGCTAACGTAGGCACCGGACTAAAAAATTCAGCCGCATCTTCTACGGTCATCTCCAGCACTTGATGAATGGTTTTGCCTTTATAACGTATTTCCAGCGTTTCACGGTTATACCGTTTGCCGTTGCAGGCATCACAATGCACAAAAATATCCGGTAAAAAGTGCATTTCAACTTTGATAACGCCATCCCCTTTACACGCTTCGCAGCGTCCGCCTTTAACATTAAAGCTAAAACGGCCAACCGTATAACCGCGTGAGCGTGCCTCATGGGTCGCAGAAAAAAGCTCGCGTATCGGTGTAAACAAACCGGTGTATGTTGCCGGATTGGATCGTGGCGTTCGACCTATCGGACTTTGATCAATATCAACCACTTTATCAAAATGCTCCAGTCCTTCAATGGCATCACAAGGTGCGGGAATAACCCCGGCACGATTGATTAACCGTGCCGCATGGGCATATAACGTGTCATTAACCAAGGTTGATTTACCGGAGCCAGAAACGCCGGTTACACAAGTCAGCAAGCCCACAGGAAAGGAAATATCCACATTTTTCAGATTATTTCCATAAGCATTGCGAATGGTAATTACCTTGTCTTTATCGATAGGCGTTAATGATTCCGGAATTTCAATACTCACTTTTCCCGACAAATATTGGCCTGTTAAAGAATCTTCGTTATTAAGAATATCATTCAGTGTACCTTGGGCAATAATCCGCCCCCCATGAACGCCCGCGCCAGGGCCGATATCAACAATATGCTGAGCCGCACGAATGGCATCTTCGTCATGTTCAACCACGATAACAGTATTGCCCAAATCACGCAGATGAAACAAGGTGTTGAGCAAACGCTGGTTGTCGCGCTGATGCAAGCCGATAGACGGCTCATCAAGCACATACATAACGCCTACCAAACCTGCGCCAATTTGACTGGCGAGACGAATACGCTGCGCTTCACCACCGGAGAGTGTGTCGGCACTGCGATCCAGCGTTAAATAATCCAGTCCGACGTTAACCAAAAATTCCAGCCGCTCCTGAATTTCTTTAATAATTTTTACCGAGATTTCGCCACGCTGCCCTGGCAGACATAAGCTCTTAAAGAAGGCCAGTGATTTGCGGATAGGTAAATGAGTCAGTTGATGAATCGGAAATTCTTCAATAAAAACATGTCGGGCGGCGACATTAAGACGTGCGCCATTGCAAACAGTACAGGGTTTATGAGAACGATATTTTGCCAATTCGTCACGAACCATCTGCGAATCGGTCTCAAGATAACGCCGCTCCATATTGGCAATAATGCCTTCAAAACGATGTTTTTTTATTTTAACCGACCCCATGCCGGACATAAACTTAAATTCAATGGCCGCATTTCCGCTCCCATAAAGAATGGCGTCTTGCGCATCTTTAGGCAGTTCTGAAAAAGGCACTTCAAGATCAAAACCGTAATGCTCGGCCAATGAGCAAATCAGTTGATAATAATAGGCATTGCGGCGATCCCAGCCACGAATAGCACCGCCAGCAAGACTGATATCGGGGTTATGGACAATAAGATCAGCGTCAAAATGCTGCCTTACCCCCAAACCATCACAGCTGCTACACGCACCTTTGGGATTATTAAATGAGAATATGCGCGGCTCCAACTCAGTTAAACTATAACCGCATTGAATACAGGCATAACGCTCAGAAAAAACCAACTCGGAGGCATCTTCAATACAGGCAGCAATGGCGATACCATCGGCAATACGCAAAGCCGTCTCAAAGGACTCAGATAAGCGTAGGGCAATATCATTACGCACTTTAAAACGGTCAACCACCACTTCTATGGTGTGTTTCTTTTTTAAGTCCAAAGCCGGTGCGTCATCCAAATCATAAACAACGCCGTCAATACGGGCGCGTATAAAACCTTGGGCACGCAAGTCATCCAACAACTGACTATGTTCACCTTTACGATCATTAATAACGGGTGCCAACAACATCCAGCGTTGATCTTGCGGTTGAGCAAGAATGTGGTCAACCATCTGACTGACCGTTTGCGCTTCCAGTGACGTATTATGTTCAGGACAACGCGGTGTGCCGGCACGCGCATATAACAAGCGCAGATAATCGTAGATTTCAGTGATTGTACCCACCGTTGAGCGCGGATTGTGCGAAGTGGATTTTTGTTCAATAGAAATAGCCGGAGACAAACCTTCTATATGGTCAACATCCGGTTTTTCCATAATGGATAAAAACTGACGCGCATAAGCAGAAAGGGATTCTACATAGCGCCGCTGACCTTCGGCATAAATGGTATCAAACGCCAGTGATGACTTGCCCGAACCGGAAAGTCCGGTAATAACAATCAGTTTGTCTCTGGGCAGATCAATATCAATATTTTTCAGGTTATGCGTTCTGGCACCACGAATGCTAATAGTATCCATCAAATAATTCCGGCAATTTAAACAATAGTCTAATATACGTTTAAAGTGCTATTTGCACAAACTCATGAAAAGTTAACAAATACATCTGGGTAAAAAACGGAGCTTATATTGCTGCCATAATGACCAGCGTATCGATTGCTGCTTTTGTTGTGGGGCTTATAGCCATTTATCCCCCCTCCTGTTTATTGAATCATTTATGAAAATATCAACGTTATATCAAAACCATTTAAATTTAAACTTAAAATAACATATAGTTGTGAATAATGAAGCGCATTTTTAGTTTGAGCCTCGCGATGCAAGGCACAGCATGAGTGCGTGAGACTCTCGCCGCGACCGGTAGACTACAAATCCTCTTCAATAGGGCTTCAAAGATTCAAAAACTGTTTCATATTAGTGCATAACTTACTAAAATAGCGCATAATTATTGCTTATTTGAATTCCAACCAGCATTAAGAGCGCTTATCCTGCACTGCCGATACGAAGCAGAGTGAAAACGCTCTACAGACAACATACCGATCTTGCTTCGTCGCTTAACAGCGTCGCCAGCCTTTTTTGAACCCGCTCTTGTACTTAAG
>CAIQND010000003.1 GCA_903873045.1 uncultured Methylococcaceae bacterium
TCATTTTTTTAGATATAAAAAATAGCGTTTATGACATAAAGTCATTGCTAGGAAATTGTTTTTTTATAAAAACTCCTGAAAACACTACATGTAGTGTTTTTAAACCTTACGAACCACTAGAAAAAATGAGCGAACGGTGAGGTTTAATTTGGATAAAAAATGTAAGGGGCGGCTTTATGGGATTACATTAACCTTCTAAACCTAGCTGGGTATGTTTGATTAGACCTGACTCATTGGTTTCGCAAGTGAGAATCGTGGCCGTATTAAGTGGATAGTTCTATTTCATCTTAAGTTTTAACCCTGCACTGCAAAAAAACACTTCATCACAATACTGTCCCATCAGTTGCGCCGCTTTACCGGATAAATCAACAAACTGGCGTGCCAGCGGATTATCGGCAATAACACCCAAACCCACTTCATTGTGTACCAAAACCATAGCGCACGGTAATTGCAGCACAGCTTCCAGTTCTTGCAAAATATCGGCTTCCGGAATTTGGTGATAGAGCAAATTGTTTAACCACATTGAAACACATTCTATTAATACCGGACGCTGACAGCTTTCGAGTGCTTCAAGCAGTTTGACGGGTTCTTCCAGTCATGTTGGGCAACCGCTTTATCGTTGCCCAACATTTTCAACGGATAAAGGTATAATATTGATACATTGCTCAGTACCATTAACATATTCCGTTGTTGAAATGTCGGGCACGAAAAGATGTGCCCTATCTTGTATGATTATTATCATTTCTTGTAAAAAAAAAGTGTCAACTACTTTTGGGCATCTATGAAGGATGCCCAAAATTACGCCCATTTTGACAGTGCCTTAAAAAAACAAGAAATGTGATGAGGACTGTCACGCGCTTGTCGCGCATAAAAATCAGCAATTTTTAACGTTAATTGTTCTTTAAAACGCTCAGCCGGAATACTGGGTTCCTCATGGGGTTCAAGAGCTTTCCAGTAGTTTTTTACTTGGTGAATGGACAATAGCGCATAAATTAAGATGTGCTGTGTTGATTCATTGGCGGTATTAAATGCAGTTGACCAGCTTTGTTGTAAATCATCTAAGCTATTTGAATTCAATTGCTCACAATGCCGGATTCTTTTGCAAGCGCGTAAAAACTGATCCGGCTGCTTAAGATTGCCGTCATTAATCAGCTTGCGTCCCATCTCTTGATAAACTTCTTTCAGATTGATCGGCGCATTATTGAAATACACAGAAGGGGAATAGTCATCAAAAACCGGTTGCAAATCGGGAATCAAGAAGTAGGCTTCTTTATAAATCAATCCGGTGATAAAAATGGACTTTTCAAGTATGGCCTGTTGATTGATTTTGCCTTGCTGATAGAGGCTATAAAATAAGGCTTCACTGTCTTTAACAGGATAACTATCGTCGAATTTGCACACCGGCAAATCCAGATCAATAATGGCAAAGAGTTTGTTTTTATTTAGATAAGAATCATCACGCAGTTGTTCGTGCATTTTCTGTAATTCAAAATAAGTGTTGATGACATCCTGTCTATCGCCACAGATGAAAAACTGAGGGAATGGTTTTTGTTCTTGTATCCACCACTTAGGTACACAAGCCTTATAAAAATTGGCGTCGGGGAGTGCTTCCAGTCCCCGATAGCTGGTAGGCGAGGCTCTTCCTTCATCCGCGTGAATATTGCCTTCACACAGAATTACGATTTTATTTTGGGCGCGTCGAGACTTGATAATTGTTTGGCAATGCTGTTGCAATGCGGCATTTGAAAGACTCATTGTTAATTAACAATGAGCTTAGGCTCAAGTTCTTTAACATGCGCAGGCGTTAGGGCTTCGCAGAGTCCGTAAGAATGTGTCGCTAAAATATATTGGTTATCTTTACCCCACTCGACTAAATCGCGCACGATTTGATACTGCCAATCGGGATGAAGCGCGTTTTCTATTTCATCCATGAGTACGATGTTTTCACCTTTGGGTAAGGATTTTAACCAGACATAAATGCTTAAACGTTTTAATTCGCCGTGGCTTAGGTCTTCTGGATAAATATCCATGCCATCATTGGTTTTAAAAGTCACGCCGGTAATAACCGCATTATCATCCAATTGCGGCAATACTTTTTTACCTTGCGTTAATGTATTGAGTTCGGCCATTATTTTTGGGTAATTTACACCGATAGTTCCGGTGTCAACCTGGGTTTTAAAATCTTGATTACGGGCTTTTTCAATTGATGAGATGACAGCATCAATTGCAAGAATATCAAAAGTTAAGAAGTTGGGTAATTTATTTTTAGCTTTATCAAGCTTTGACTCATAATTACCCCTCCAAGAACCTCTTTTCGCATCAATTTTTTTAAAAAGTAATTTCTTGTCCTCGTTATTAAGAAATAAATAAATCTGTGTTGAAGGCGCATTAAGAAATACCTGTTTAGAAAGTATCGTTAGAATAGCTTTTATGTCTTTTGTCGATTTGTTGACGTTTGAAGATTGACATAAAAGCCCTGTTGCATTGCCATTACAAGAATAGCTTGTAATGTAGTATTGATTTTTAAGCGTTAAGTTTTCAGAGAGACTGTTTAGTAAAGGTTGAATAGTGTTAAGAACATTCTTTTTGTTTTCTTTGTCAATTTTAGCCAATTCATATTGTTTTTCAGCTGTGACCTCTACTTCTTCATCAATCATATAATCTGAAAATGTTCTTTGCGTGATCTCCTCTTCTATGCTGGCAATTTCGGAAAGCAGTTTTTTTTCTTTAAGAAAAGCATCAAAAGAAACGCTCTCCTTATTAAAAATCGGATTAATATCCAGTTGACGCAAATAATCATCATTACAAAGCGTAAATTCCAATTCTATTTTCTCGTCATTCTCATCGATAAGCTCAAATCTAGCCAGCAGCTTGCTGTTTTGGCCTTCTGGAATGGTCACGCGCTCCAGCATATTGGCAATAAACTGATGCCGTTCCCTATACGCTGAGCAATGTAACAATATAAAAATGAGTTGTAAAAATGTACTTTTACCGCCGCCATTAAGGCTGCCTAACGGAAAGACATTAGGATTAAAGGCTTGCTCAAAGGTAATATCCACCTCTTTTAATACCCTAAAGTCAGGGACTTGAACGCGTAACAAGTGCATGGTATTTTCCTGTTAAATTCAGTGGAGCAATGCCGCTCTGCAAGTCATTTTATCATTCATTTCAATGAGGGTCATAGTCATGTAGCGCGTAGGGTGTATAGGCGAAGCACCATACACCGAATTAGAGATGCTACTATCCAATGTCGGTCGGGGTTTGTAATCTCGATCGAAACGTTTGAAGGCTTCAATAACCAAAATAGGAGTAACGGGGTTGCAA
>CAIQND010000004.1 GCA_903873045.1 uncultured Methylococcaceae bacterium
ATTAATGAATAATGGTTCATTTTTGCATGTCATTAAGTCGATAGTGCAAATGTCGAGTTTCCAAACACATGAGCCTGCGTTACCAAATCAACCTGCGAATTTTGATGTCTTCCCTGTGCATTCTGTTGCTGGGTGGATCGATAGCCGTTTGGCAAGCACGCGATGCAGTAGGGAAGGAAGTTGATTCCTCCATTAATCTGGCCGTCCAGCTGATAACATTTGGCTTCTCACAAGCTACACAAGCGCCTTTTAATGAAACCGATTGGTTGCCAAAGTTTAATTCACTGAACCAAACCCGGCATTTAAGCATTCAACTGAAAACGCCATCCGGAGAAATAATCAGTGTCGCCCATAAAAACCAGCAAACCAATTATCAGGAAAAGCCGCCACTTTGGTTTGTCGCGCTAGTCGAAGGTCAGCATCCTAAAGCTGAGCACCTGATCACCGCTTTTGGCGGCAAACAGCTGACGTTGATTATCCAAGCCAACCCGTTAGATGAAATAACGGAAGTTTGGCAAGAAAGCATTGCCTTTTTTAGTTCACTGTTATTGTTGATGCTGTTCACATTTTTGGCGGTCAATCTGGCATTTAACAAAGCGCTCAAATCCATTGCTATTATTGTAAACGGCCTAAAGATTATTGAAACGGGACAATACCTGCGGAAACTACCTGATTTTTCCATTCAGGAATATGACAGCATCGCTAAAGCCATTAATCATCTGGCGGGTGAGCTTAATATTACTCAGCAGGAAAATCGCGCTTTAACCCAACACTCGTTGGAAATACAAGAAGACGAGCGGCAGCGGCTTTCCCAAGAATTGCATGATGAACTGGGGCAATCATTGACGGCTATTAAAGTGATGGCGGCGACGGCTGCGCATAAAAAAGCGGACATCAAACAAGCCACCGATACCATTATGAGTGTCTGCGACCACTTGATGACGGTGGTTCGCTCCATGATGCATCAGTTACATCCACTGGTTTTAACCGAACTGGGCTTAAAAGCAAGCCTGGAAGATTTATTGAGCCATTGGGCGATTAGAAACCCGTCGTTAAAACTCACTCTGGATTGTCCTGATGATGATGTTGATGCGCTGGAGCAAAAAATAAGCATTCAGGTCTTTAGAATCGTGCAGGAATGCTTAACCAATATCGTCCGTCATGCCAGGGCAAACCAGGCAGTCATCAGTCTGGAAATAATGCGCTCATCATCTATGGAAAAAACCCTTCGCTTATGCATAAAGGACAATGGACAAGGCTGTGATGGTGAAAAGCTCAAATCAGGATTCGGTTTATTGGGCATGCGGGAAAGGATCAACAGCTTGGGCGGTCAATTGGCCGTTCAAACCGAACCGAAACAAGGCATGAGTATTATTGCAAGTATTCCGCTAACATGAAAAAGCGGATAAAAGTCATGTTAGTGGATGACCATGCCGTGGTGCGTGCAGGGTTTCGCATGTTATTGTCCATCGATGACACGATAGAGGTGATAGCCGAAGCTGATCGGGGCGAGGCGGCCTGTCAGCTGTATTTGGAAAAGCAACCGGACGTGATGGTGCTGGATTTATCCATGCCGGGTATTGGTGGCTTGGAAACCATAAGGCGTATTTGTAATCGCGAACCTCAAGCGAAAATACTGGTTTTTAGTGTGCATGATGAAAGGGTCTATGTAGATCGTGCGATGACTGCAGGGGCAAAAGGGTATATCAGCAAACACGCCCATCCTGACATTCTGATTGCAGCGATACAGGCCATAGCCGAGGATGAGGTTTATGTTGAACCGAGCTTGATCAGGGATAATGATGCTTTTTCAAGTAAGTGCCTGGAAACTAGGGAGACTGATTATAAAACCCTTATTGACTCACTTACTGCCAGAGAATTCGACGTATTCTTGTTGCTGGCAAAAGGCTTTACAGCGCATAGAATCGCCGACGAGCTTTGTCTGGGGTATAAAACGGTTGCCAATTACGGCACTCAAATCAGAAGTAAATTCAAAGTGTCCTCGGTGGCTGAATTGGCACATATTGCGTTAATATCAGGTGTCATGAAAAACTAGGCGACCATCCGAGAATAGGAGTCGTAGCGAGGTTTTTAACTCCCCCTGCTACACCCTTAATGACTTAAGGGTGTAGCAGGGCTTTATTTATTGCCTTAAGTCTTTAACAACGCGCACGACTTCATTATCATCGGCAATGGTTTCTATACTAAAACCCAGCTTGGTGACCAGTGATAACATCGGTTTATTGACGACCAAGACTTCCCCTTCAAAAAAGGAGATGCCTTTGGCTTTGGCGGTCTGCATTAAGGTCGTCATCAGTTTGGAACCTATGCCCAAGCAATGGCAATCGTCAGCAACCACCAGTGCAAATTCCACTGAATTACCATCCGGGTTCATTAAGCAGCGGCCAACACCCAGTTCACTGGGCATGTTGGCATCTTCAGTGACGGCAACAAATGCCATTTCACGGTCATAATCGATTTGCGTGAAGCGGACTATCATTTCCGGTGTTAATTCTTGTAACGCTTGCATAAACCGAAAATATTTTGTGCGTTCGGACAAGCGATTATGGAAATCTTTTTCTAAAATAGCATCTTCAGGACGGATAGGGCGGATGGTGATATTAACGCCGTTGTTTAATTGATGGTACTGGATTAATTCATGCGGATAAGGATGAATCGCCATGTGCGAATAGCGGGTAAGTTGATGCGATACTTGCGCTTTAATACGGGCATCAACAGCCATTACGCCGTTTTCATCGACAATCAACGGATTAATGTCCAGCTCTAAAATTTCCGGCAGTTCACTGACCATGGTTGATATGTTCAGTAGTACATTAATCAGGCCTTGTTTATTGGCTGGCGGCAATTGACGAAAGGCACCCAGATATTTGGCTGCCTTAGTCTTGGCAATCATTTGCTCAACCATGTAGGCGTTGAGTGGCGGCAGGGCGACGGCATTGTCTTTTAAAATTTCGACCATAGTGCCACCCAGACCAAAACTGATGGCAGGGCCAAACACCGGATCTCTAACCACGCCTATCATCAATTCACGACCATTGGGACTGCGGAACATGGGTTCGACAGTCATGCCGACTTCAGTTATCTCGGGGTGCAATTTTTTAATCGCGGTTTCCATTTCCGTATAGTGGCGGGAAATATCCTGGACGCTGTTAATGTTAAGCCGGACGCCGCCAATATCGGATTTATGGCTAAACTCCGCCATATTAACCTTTAAAACGACGGGAAACCGCAAGGTTTCAGCGGCAATCATGGCATCTTTTACACTGGATACCTTGATGGTTTGGGTGACCGGAATATGGAAAGCGGCCAGTATGGCTTTGGATTCCTGAGCCGTTAAAACCTGACGGCCTTCTGAAAGTACGCGCTCAATAATTAAACGGGAACCTTCGACATCGGGTTTTGCAAGTTCATCGGTAGGTGACGGGATTTGTTTTAGCAAAATCTGATTCTGTGCATACTTGGCCAAAAATGAAAAGGCATCGACAGCCACTTCAGGGGTACTAAAGTGGGCTACCCTGCTATTGGCAAAAAGATCGCGGCCTTCCTGAACCCTTTCACCACCTGTCCAGGAGGCCAATACCGGCTTTTTGCTGGCTTTGGCGCCCTCAATGATGCTGAGCGCAACCTGGGTTGGATTGGTCATTGCCTGAGGCGTTAAAATAACCAACACACCGTCTACGTTTTTATCTTTAAGACAAATATCCAGGGCTTTTTGGTAGCGTTCAGAGGTGGCATCACCCAGAATATCAACAGGATTGGCATGAGACCAATGTACGGGTAAAGCTTCATTTAAGCCTTCAATACTGGCAGGGCTTAGCTCCGCCATAATGATGCCGACATCTTCAGCGCGATCGGTACTCATGACACCGGGGCCACCGGCGTTGGTAATAATAGCCAGGCGGTCTTTTTTGACCACATAATTGTTTGCTAAAACGCGGGCGGCAGAAAATAATTCGGTGATGCTATAGACTCTAACAACGCCCGCTCTTGCAATGGCGGCATCAAAGACATCATCGCCACCGACCATGGCACCCGTATGTGACATGGCGGCTTTAACCCCCGCCTCATGACGACCAGATTTAATCAGGATAACGGGTTTCAAACGAGCGGCCGCTTTAAGTCCGCTTAAAAAGCGCCGCGCATCGCGTATGCCTTCTACATACATCAAAATACCGGTTGTTTTACTGTCGGTTGCCAGATAATCCAGCACCTCACCAAAATCTATGTCGGCTGCACCGCCCATGGATACCACCGTTGAAAAGCCGATGTCCTGGACTTTGGCCCAGTCTAAAATGGCAGTACAAACGGCACCTGATTGGGATAATAACGCCAGGTTGCCGTCTTTAACCGTACCGTCACCAAAAGTTGCGTTAAGGTAGCCACTGGGGCGAATAACGCCCAGACAGTTTGGGCCAATAATACGGATATTATAACGGTGAGCAATATCCAGCACTTCTTGCTGAAGCCGTTTTCCTTCCGAACCCAGTTCACCAAAACCGGCCGTAATAATAATGACAGAGCTAACGCCCTTTTCACCGCATTGTCGAATAATGCCCGGAACACTGGGTGCCGGGGTGGCAATAACCACCAAATCCAAATCTTCAGGAACGGCATTCAAGTCAGGATAGGCTTTTAAGCCCAGTAATTGGTCACGTTTGTTGTTGACAGGATAAAGACCACCCTTAAAACCGGCTTCCTGCATATTAAGCAAGAGCCGATAACCGACACTGTTTTCGCGCTCTGAAGCGCCAACAATGGCAACTGATTTAGGGGTGAAAAAACGGTTTAAATAATGAGGGCCCATGGTTGCTCCGGTGTAAGAAAAAATAGCTGAATGTAAAATAAATACTAATCAATTGATCTTCAATGTTTTATTCATTGATTTTAAAAATGATGCTGGTGAGTCTATCAAATCATGGTTGAGACCAGACAGTTAAACTAATGACGATCTATAATCGCGACGTGGGTGTCGCTCCCACGTAGGAGCGACGCCCACGTCGCGACTAACGAAAACGCTTATTCCTGCGGGCAAATAAACTGCCAATCGGTTGTGCTTTGTCGCTGGCCGCTTTTAACGTTTTGCAAAATGCCGGGTACACGATTATTTATGAAAATGCTCATACGGACATTTGTCCTGTCTTAAGCTGATAATCGGCCAATCAGCGGCGTTGGCATAAGCGGTCAGTTTTTCATCCGGGTCAACGGCTACCGGGTTGTCCACTAATTTGAGTAAGGGCAGGTCGTTATGCGAATCGCTATAAAACCAGCTGCCCTGCATGGTTTCAGTTGAAGTTTTTAACCATTCTTCCAGTAATTTTACCTTACCTTCCTGAAAACACGGGATGCCGTTAAAGCCACCGGTATATTTTCCATCGACAAATTCAGGTGTGGTGGCCAGTAGGTTTTCAATGCCATACAGTTTAACGATAGGCTCGGTCACAAAACGGTTGGTTGCGGTAATAACCAGCAAGGTATCGCCCCGATCCCTGTGTTTGGCGATCAGTTCCTGTGCAGGTTTTAATAATATCGGTGTGATGATATCCTGAATAAATTGCGCCCGCCATTGATACAGTTGTTCAGGGTCGTTATTGGCCAAGGGGTGCAGGGAAAAACGCAGAAACTCAACAATATCCAGGGTGCCTTGTTTGTATTCATCATAGAACCTGATGTTGGCGCTTTCATAGTGTTCTTTATCAACAACGCCCAGGTCGACAAGAAACTGCCCCCACAGGTAATCGCTGTCATCGGCTATCAGGGTATTATCTAAATCAAAAATCGCTAAACTCACGTTAAACCTGTCTCAAGTAATTAAAAGGGTTATGCTCTCTGGCATCTAGGGTTTTTTTATGGAACAATGGAGCTATTATAAACAACCTGACCTTTTCGTGTAATTTTAGCATTTGGCAAGATTAAGATACAGGGCAGACAAAAGATACAAGGTTTTAACATGATAGACTCTAAAGGATACCGGCCCAATGTCGGGATCATCCTTTGCAATGACGAGGGTCGCGTGTTTTGGGCAAAGCGAATGGGCGTGAACGCATGGCAGTTCCCGCAAGGCGGAATAAATGACGATGAAGACCCTGAAGCAGCGATGTATCGAGAATTGTGGGAAGAAACAGGGCTGCAACAGCAGCATGTCCAGGTGCTTGGGCGTACGCGTTACTGGTTAAGGTATCAGTTGCCCGAGCGCTATATTCGCAAGAGCTCCATGCCCTTATGCATAGGGCAGAAGCAAATTTGGTATATGTTGCGGTTGTTGACGCACGATTCAATGGTGCGTTTTGATCAGTGCGCAAAACCGGAATTTGATAGCTGGCGCTGGGTTGATTATTGGGAGCCGCTTAATGACGTTGTGTATTTTAAGCGTAAGGTTTACCAAAAAGCCATGACTGAATTAGGCGCTATTCTGGCGATAGATTCCGTGCCGGTTAATGCGACCAGTTATCTGGCAAAAGAGATTAAAAGTATCAAGGCGAAAGTCTCAAGGTCAAAATAATTTCCACTTGAACCTTTAGGGCTTAAATGCTTAGGAATGCGCATTAAATAACTTAGGCATCTTGCTCCCTCTCCCACCCGGAGAGGGCTGGGGTGAGGGGATATAAATGGTCAGTGTTCCTTATAGAATCGCTTGTTTGGATAGCGCCCCCGGCAGTTCTTTAACCAGTTTGGGTACCAGGTAGCCGGGCAGGGTGGCTTGTACCTGCTTGATAAGGTCTGTTGCTACGGTTTCAGATACGTCAAAATGTCCTGTTCCTGTGGCTTTGTCCAATAAATGCAGGTAATAAGGGATAATGCCGTGACTGAAAAGTTGTTCACTCAATTCGCATAGCACCGCTACGTTATCATTAACGCCTTTTAATAATACCGACTGATTAAACAAAGTAATACCCTTATTGCGAAGTAGCTTAAAGGCCGTAATGACGCGGGAATTTATTTCGTTGGCGTGGTTACAGTGAACCACGATTACGACTTGTTTGCCGCATTGGGTTAAAGTGTTAATCAGATCCTCGGTTATTCTGGCAGGCAGAACGATGGGTAGCCTTGAGTGTATTCTGATACGTTTCAAATGCTTGATAGCGCTTAACTGTACAAACAGTTTTGCCATTCTGGCATCGCTCAGCAATAAGGGATCACCGCCACTTAAAATAACTTCCGTAATGTCCGGGTTTTCCTGAATATAACGGATGCCGGCATTTTCATCTTGTTTGCCCAGTTGAAGGTCGGCATAAGGAAA
>CAIQND010000005.1 GCA_903873045.1 uncultured Methylococcaceae bacterium
AGCCGGTCGGCAGTGCGCACGTAAAAACTTAAAAAACGGTCGATGTATTTAATCAGGGTTTCTTTATCCAGACTGGTGGCAAATAAATCGCCATGGCGTGGTTTCATGCCGCCATTGCCACAGACATATAAATTCCAGCCGCTTTCTGTCGCGATAATACCGACATCTTTACTCTGTGCTTCTGCACATTCGCGGGTACAACCGGACACGGCAAATTTGATTTTATGCGGTGAGCGCAAACCTTTATAGCGATTCTCCAGTTCTATGGCCAGACCGACACTGTCATCGAGACCATAGCGACACCAATTACTCCCGACACAGGATTTAACGGTGCGTAACGACTTGCCGTAGGCATGGCCTGATTCAAAACCTGCGTCGATAAGTTCTTTCCAGATAGGCGGCAATTGATCGACCCGCGCACCAAAAAGATCGACGCGTTGACCGCCGGTAATTTTGGTGTAAAGATTATATTTTTTGCCCACCATACCCAAGGCAATCAGCATATCCGGACTGATTTCACCGCCGGCAATCCTTGGCACCACTGAATAAGTGCCATCTTTTTGCATATTGGCCAAAAAGTTATCGTTGGTGTCCTGAAGCCCCAAGTGCTCTGTTTTTAGCACAAAGTCATTCCAGTAAGAGGCCAGAATAGAACCGACGGCGGGTTTACAAATCTCACAACCCCGACCTTTGCCATGCTTTTCCAGTAACTCGGCAAAAGTTTTTATTTCTTCTACCCGAACCAGATTGGATAAATCTTGACGGGTATAGGCAAAATGTTCACAAATATCAGTGTTCACTTCAAAGCCCTGTTTTGCCAGTTCCGAGTTCATGACTGATTTTAACAAGGCCGAACAGCCGCCGCAGCCGGTTGACGCTTTGGTTGCCGTTTTTAAGGCATCGATAGTGGTGCAGCCTGCTTCAATCGCCTGATAAACCGCGCCTTTAGTCACATCGAAGCAAGAACATATTTGTGCTGAAATCGGCAGCGCATCAGGGCCCAACCCGACTGGTTCATCAGAACGACTGGGCAAAATCAGTGCGTCAGGGTTTTCCGGCAACTCAATGCCATTCAAGCAATATTGCAATAAGGTGCCATAACCGGAAGCATCACCCACCAAGACCGCGCCCAGTAACTGCTTTTTATCTTGGCTAACCACCAGTCGTTTATAAACTTCACTGTCACCGTTTTGATAGGTATAAACCAGTGAGCCCGGTGTTTTGGCATGAGCATCACCGATACTGGCAACATCAACGCCCATCAGTTTTAGTTTGGTGCTCATATCAGCGCCGGTGAAACTGGCGGTCTTGCCGACCAGCTCAGCAACCACGGTTCGCGCCATCGCATAACCTGGAGCGACCAAACCATAGATCATGCCATTCCAGAGTGCGCATTCACCAATGGCATAAATATCAGGGTCTGAGGTAAGGCATTGATTGTTGATAACGATGCCGCCACGCGGGCCAACTTCCAGAGCGCAATCACGGGCAATATCATCACGAGGACGAATACCGGCCGAGAACAGCACAATGTCGGTTTCCAGTTCTTCGCCATCGGCAAAGCACATTTTATTGACACACTGGTCACCATCGGTAATAAGGCTGGTGTTTTTGCCGGTATGTACCGTTACGCCCAAATTTTCGATCTTGCGCCTTAACATGGCGCCACCGGCTTCATCCAGTTGAACCGCCATCAAGCGCGGCGCAAATTCTACAACGTGGGTTTTTAAACCCAAATCCTGTAATGCCTTGGCGGCTTCCAGACCTAACAAGCCACCGCCGACCACCACACCTACTGTACCGTTTTTAGCGGCCGCCGCCATTGCTTCAAGATCTTCAATGGTGCGATAAACCAAACACTGGGCTCGATCATGCCCCGGCACAGGCGGTACAAAAGGGAATGATCCCGTCGCCAGAACCAGTTTGTCATAACGGATAGTGATGCCTTTTTCTGAAACGACGGTTTTAGACTCGCGACAAATTTTAACGGCTTTATCACCCATATAAAGTGTGATGCCATGTTGCTCGAAAAAGCCGGGTTCAACCAGTGACAAATCTTCGGCAGTTTTTCCGGAAAAAAAGGCGGAGAGATGAACCCGGTCATAAGCCGGTCTGGGTTCTTCACAAAAAGTGACAATTTCATAATCTTCGTTAGCGGGACTGGCAACCAGGTTGGCCAAAAAATGCTGCCCAACCATACCGTTGCCAATGACGACCAGTGTTTTTTTAATATTCATAACCCACCTCAATAATTTTGATGCTCAAGCGTTTGTAACCGGCTGGGCATTTAGAAATTTATATTGCCCTGTACCCAGATTTTTTGGGTATCGGTACTGTATTGATCGGCGTTGTAATAAGCGTATCTCGCTAACAGGGTATAGTGTTTGCCAAATTTCTTGGACGCCATAAAATCCCACTCATTACCGTAATGCGTGTTGCCGGTGTCATCATAAAAGGCATGATAAACCCCGCTTAAGGTGACTTCCCCGCGATCCAGGCTGGTAGTGACTGTGCCGAACACATCCCGAATACCATTGTCAGGTGTGGTCAGGAATTGATCAGCCCAGCCCTGAAAGGCAAAGTTTGTACCCAACGGAGTTTGAAAAGCCTTATTTTTGCCAACGCCGTCAAGTTGTTCCATTGCGCCTTGAAAAGTGAACATATAAGCGGTAAAGCCGCTCATCAGATTGTAGCGGTTGACGGTATAGTTATTTGGGTTGCTCTGGTAATTAGATTGAATGCTCCATTCTGCCGTGTACTGCAGGCCGAAGTTGTCACTCAATTTGAACGAGTCCCCCTGTTTTTGATAATTGGTCAGGCGCAGCCCGTAAGTCTGGTTTGATTTGTAATAGACGGCGTTTGCACCGGGGTCTGTATAATCAAGCCAATAGCCATAGCCGACCATGTTTCCGTAATCACCCAGTTTATAATTAACGTTCAGTATCGGTGCGTTCACGCTTTCGGTCGTAGTTGTAATCGTTTTTACTCGGCCGATATACCCGGCATTAACGGTCAAACCGTACAACTGTTGATTGTTGTGGGTAATCAGAACCGAATCAAAGGTTTGTTGCAGTTGCCGCCAGCCCACATTGCCGATAAAACGTTGGTCATCAAACTGGATGACTTGTCGCCCGCCCTTAATGACGGTATCCGCGATACCTGCATAACTGAGCCATAGCTGATCGAGTTCACTTTCGTAAGGATCGACAACCGTCGAGTATTCGGCTTTACCGTTACGCGTGCTGTTGTAATTCGAGTCCATAGCATAGACGCCCTGATATTCGGCATAACCTTGCAAGCCGTGAAATACCGGCGAAAGTAAACCCAGTCGCAGGCGTGTTGTGATGGCGTTGGCCGTTTTTGGCTGTCTTGCTGCAGGCGCACCATTGAGTATAGGGCTTCTGACGTTGTTCTGATTGACGTCTTCAAAGCGGGTATTAAGATCTACTTTTACCGAGCCATTTTTACCGTAATGATAAAAGTTAAGTGCGTCTTCAACTTCTTGGGTAACACCCGCCATTGCTGAATGACTGGCTACGGATAAGGTCAACAGTGCCGCCGATAATGGAATTTTGCTTTTAATTTTGGGCATAATGCCTTCCTGTATAATAAGGTTTGGTTTCAGGGGAGGCTGAAACCTGGAAATAGTTTTTCTTAATGGCGATTTATAATTAGCTTATTGCTAATGGGTGTGGTCACATTCGGCCAAAAAAGTCAGTAAACTTTCCCGGTATTTGTAATAATCAGGATGGGCAAGCAGCGCTTTGCGAGTGCGCGGTCTTGGCAAATCAATGGTTTCTATTTTGCCGATTTTTGCATGAGGGCCGTTGGTCATCATCACCACACGGTCGGCCAATAAAATAGCTTCATCCACATCATGGGTCACAACGATAGCGGTTACGTGCGTACGCTCCCAGACTTCCATTAATACTTCCTGCAATTCCCAGCGCGTTAATGAATCCAGCATACCGAATGGTTCATCCAGTAACAGTAGCTTGGGGGACAGGGCAAAGGCGCGGGCAATACCGACCCGTTGACGCATGCCATTGGACATGTCGCCCGCTTTTTTATGCAAGGCATCGCCCAAGCCGACACGGTTAAGATAATATTCAACAATATCGTTACGTTCCGCTTTTGTGGCATGTGGATAAACTTTATCAACACCCAAGGTGACATTTTCAAACGCGGTTAGCCAGGGAAACAGGCTGGGCGCCTGAAACACCACGCCACGATCAGGGCCTGCGCCATCAATTTCACGGTTGTCGAGTACAATACCGCCTTCGGAAATACTGTTTAAGCCCGCAGTCATGGATAAAACCGTGGACTTGCCGCAACCGGAATGGCCGATAATCGACACAAACTCGCCTTTTTTCATTTTTAAATCAAAGCCGTCAACGACTTTAACGGTGCTGTTGCCATCGGGTGTCGGGTAAATTTTTGATAACTGTGAAAACTCCAGATAACGG
>CAIQND010000006.1 GCA_903873045.1 uncultured Methylococcaceae bacterium
AAATGGCTCTTATGCGTTGACCGCATTAAACGCTGTCACGATTAACAACGCAACAGTTCAGTGGGTAGAGCATCGTACGCTTCCGCTTACGTGGGTGGCAAAGAAGGCTGCTTAGGCTAATCGTACAGGTCGAAAAATTTGGAGATTTAGTCAATCAAGGGTAATTTGGCTGTCTACTTAAAATATCCGCCATTACAGCTTACTTAAATTTAGTCGTAAAAAAACTGTAATTAAGCGGTTTGGGCGGAGGGTGTTGTGGGGATTATTTTTCTAATGCCGAGATAATGCGCGTCTTTTTGTCTTTATCTATGGTTTTGGCAATTTTTACTGCGGACTTGATATGATCCCTTATCGATGGGGAAATAATGCCCTTAATAGATGAGGGATCAACCATTAACGCCCTAATAACTTCATCTCGCTTTATCGAAAAAACCTCATGACAAGCTATAAAAGAATCATGATTAAGGAAATTATGGCTAACAGAATCAATTGGAACCTGGCATTGCATCATGTGGGGCTTGCAATGAATGAATGTATTTCTGAATTGATTAAAAACGACATGTATTCACAAATAACAATACTTCGGACAGTTTTAAGTTATTGAAATGATATGTTATTTGACGAATAGCTTTAAAAAACAATTTATCACACTAATAAATAACTCGTTAATTTTCAATTAGTTAATATTTAATGCGACTCTGCATTTTGCATGAGTTTGATTTAATTCTCCACAAACCGCCACAAGCCTTGTTATTCGTGACGTACCAATTATCAAAACTGTCCTAAGTATTGAAATAACAGTATTATTTATCGTGATATTAGATATAAACATCTAAATATATCGTTTTATTAAGTATAAAAACTGCACTAAGATAGCTGCCAAGAGTAAGAAAACCCTTACCGTTTTTTTAAAACGCCCAACATTAACTCAATGATAAAGAAGAATTACTTGCCGCTGACTTTTTATAATGAACTTTAAAATTTTGCCTCCTGACTCACAAGGATGTTTATTCTGGCGGGCTATTAGCCCGCTTTTTTTTCGTTAGAGAGAACTGGCGCATTATAAATAACCGATATACTGCAAGTCTGCAACCGGATTATTGAATAATAATAAAATGGAGAAAAGTGTATGCCGTTACAACATTTAGTAGAATATTTTAATGACCGGCTCGGGCGCGAACATCGCTCCAGTTTTCGGCCCTTTGTTCTGGAAGAAAGCAAAGTCAGCGGTCTTTTTGGCCCGATTCGGATCAACAGTTTTTTTGCCCCGTTACGACAAACGCTAAAGCCGACCGAGATTGTAGGTTATAAGGCACAGATTACGGTTGTCCCCAATAAAACCCAGCACCTGTATGCAAACGAAATTGAAAACCTGCTGGCCAATAACTCCGTGCAGGCCGCTGATTTTGAATCAATCATTAATTTCGATCGCTTGTCGCGCACCGTTCACATGCTTAATTATCTGACCTTGGCACAGTCGCAGGAAACCCTGTTTTTAGAGGTTGACCCCCGGCACATACTGGGTATTAAACAGGATCATGGTGCCTATTTTGAAGACGTGATAGCGCAGTGTGGCTTGGAAACAAAAAATGTCGTCATCGTACTGTCTGTCAGTAGTCAATATGCCCGTTACTTTCAAGAACTGCTTAATGGCCTGGATAATTATCGACGCAGAGGTTATCAAATTGCGCTTAAATTTGATTACTTGGGTCAGGAAACCGAGGCGTTTAAGTTGATTGCCAAGATATCCCCAAACTACGTTGGCACCTCCGCCCGAAATATGGAGGATCAGGAGCGTAATGATAGCTTAATGGCGAAACTGCTACAGTTGAAAGCACAAGTGGCTTCAGTGGGAGGACAAATTATCCTGCAACAGGTTGACGATAAAAAATCCGATTCATTAGCCCTCAATATAGGCTTTGACTTAGTGGAAGGCAGTTACTACAGTGCTATCCCGTTTGATTATTTAAGCCATTCGAAACCCGATAGTTATGACGTGAAGGTCAGTCATTATGGCTAACCACTTCCGGGAAAGTTATCTGTCCCGTGATGGTTGCCCATATTCTGTAGGGGCAATTCCTTGCGGTTGCCCTGATAAAGTTGTGGCATCAAAGGGCAGGCGTAAAGCCAGCCCCTACGGCTTGATTCGTTGATTACTTAAGGTGGAAACCATGTTCGATATTTCCTGCCAATAATGTTATTTTATAGGTGAGACAACGCACCAAGCTGTCCTAACAGTGATTAACATCAGAACATTCCCTCGACAATATGGAGCCACCTATGCGAATCGGACTACCCAAAGAAATTAAAGACAACGAGAATCGTGTCGGCATGACACCGGGTGCAGTTAAAGCCTTGACGCGACGCGGCCATCAGGTTCTGGTACAGACTGGAGCGGGTGCAGGCAGCTCGCTTTCAGATGAGGAATATCTGTCCGCCGGCGCTGAAATTGTGCCTTACGCAGAAGATGCGTGGGCCGCGCAAATGGTGGTTAAAGTAAAAGAACCCATTGCTGCGGAATATCAGTATCTTCGTCCGGATTTAATTCTGTTTACCTATCTGCATCTGGCCTCCGACAAGCCCCTGACCGATGCCCTGTTAGCCAGTGGAACGACCGGTATCGCTTATGAAACCGTGCAAACAGGGACTGGACAACTGCCGTTATTAACGCCCATGAGTGAGGTTGCCGGGCGTATGGCAACGCAAGTGGGCGCAACCTATCTGCAAAAATCTCATGGGGGTCGAGGCGTATTAATGGGCGGTGTTCCCGGTGTCGCTCCCGCGAATGTCGTCATTCTGGGAGCCGGTATTGTCGGCACCAATGCCGCACGGGTTGCCGTTGGCTTAGGCGCACAAGTCACCGTACTGGATATTAGCCATGATCGCTTAAAGTATCTGGATGATATTTATCGCGGGCAATTACAAACGCGCATCAGTGATGAATATAATATTGAAGAGGTGATTTGTGAAGCCGATCTGGTGATTGGTGCGGTGTTAATTCCTGGCGGACGCGCTCCCTGGCTGATTACCCGAAACATGTTGCCGACCATGCCTAAAGGCTCTGTCATTGTTGATGTGGCCGTTGATCAAGGCGGGTGTGTAGAAACCACTCATGCGACCACCCATAGCAATCCGACTTATGAAGTCGATGGCGTGGTGCATTATTGCGTTGCCAACATGCCGGGAGCCGTTCCTCGTACCAGCACCTTTGCCCTTAACAACCAAACAGCGATCTATACACTCCATCTTGCCAATGAAGGTCTGGAAGCTGTGCGTAAAAATCAGGCTTTGCAATACGGCCTTAATACCTACCGTGGCCGGGTGACTTATCCGGCAGTCGCTGAAACCTTTAATTTGAACTACATTGAGCCTTTGCAGGCATTGAAAGGATAAAAAGGCAGGCAACGCGGATCTTGCAGAACCAAGGTGATTTCGGCTATCAACTTAAGCCGGGGCAGAGAATACCCTTTAAGGGATATTCTGTACAAGTGTCCAGGCTAAAAGTTGATAGCCTCTATTCTTTAAGCTTCCGCCCCGCTATAAGC
>CAIQND010000007.1 GCA_903873045.1 uncultured Methylococcaceae bacterium
AAATGGCTCTTATGCGTTGACCGCATTAAACGCTGTCACGATTAACAACGCAACAGTTCAGTGGGTAGAGCATCGTACGCTTCCGCTTACGTGGGTGGCAAAGAAGGCTGCTTAGGCTAATCGTACAGGTCGAAAAATTTGCTTAAATGAAAAGAGGGGTTAGGTTAGACTAAAGAAACTCTTCTAAAAATAGATCGGCTCAACGGAGGCGACATGAATCAACTAATTGCAAAAATGGTTAGCTTGTTAAAAAGTGATCACTATGCAGAAAATCCAAGCATTCTTTCCGAGAACGTTATTAGCACGGCAGCCGTTCCTGGGGTTGAAGAACCTGAACAACTTCATCAAGGCAGAAGACGTTTAAAGGAAAGTTACACCAGTCATTGGGATTTGGATTATCTGCCCAGAAAAGAAGTCGATAAGCTATTAGCTGAAATTCAAAATCGCAGGGGCAGTTAAAAGAGATGCAGGTCAGGCTTTGCCTGACAGTCAGGCAGAGCCTGACCTCCATTGGCTTTTAGTCGCTTTTATGTCGCACTCCCTATTTAACTATAATTAAGACCACACAACTTTTGGTATTTTCGCTGGCATCTTCGAGTGTTACAATGAAGCTTTGTTAATCACGTCAAAGCGCAGAGTATCAGTGGATTCAAAATTCCCCCCCTTGTTTTCCGATGCGTCGCCAGCACGGTTACGCGAAATTCCTTATAACTACACGTCTTTTTCAGACCGCGAAATCGTCATTCGCCTGCTGGGTGAAGAGAGTTGGCATATTCTGGAATCATTACGCGACGAACGGGTTACCGGCCGTTCTGCAAAAATGCTTTTTGAAGTGCTTGGCGATATTTGGGCGGTTCAGCGTAATCCTTATCTTGAAGACGATTTACTTGATAACAGTAAACGTCGCAAAGCCCTGCTGGTCGCGTTACGGCATCGTCTTAAGCAGATGCAGAAACGTGATGCAGAGGATGAAAGTGAGCATCCTGACCGAACGCGGCGTGTCACCCAGTTGATTGATGCCGCACATCAGGCCATCAATGCCTTTGAAGCCCACTTTAAAAACACGCGGGAAATGCGGCGTAAGGCGCTGGCTTTGTTGGCCAAACATACCCGTAAAGACAATATCTGTTTCGACGGTTTTGCCCGTGTTTCTCATGTTACCGATGCCACTGACTGGCGGGTTGAATATCCGTTTGTGGTGCTGTATCCATGTAGCGAAGCAGAAGTTGGTCACATGGTACGTGATTGTATCAAACTGGGGCTCACCATTATTCCGCGTGGTGGCGGTACCGGTTATACCGGTGGCGCAGTGCCACTGACGCTCTATTCCGCAGTGATTAATACCGAAAAACTGATCACTATAGATCCTCTGGAACTGGCGGCCAGTCTGCCGGGTGTCGAACAGACTTACGCAACCATTAATACCGGTGCAGGTGTAGTGACTCGGCGCGTTATGGATGTGGCGGACAGTGCCGGTCTGGTCTTTGCCTGTGATCCTACGTCTGCGGATGCATCCTGTATTGGCGGCAATGTCGCGATGAATGCCGGTGGCAAAAAAGCGGTGCTCTGGGGAACAGCGCTGGACAATCTGTTGTCGTGGCGCATGGTGACACCTGACGGCAACTGGCTGGAAGTCGTACGAATCAATCATAATCTAAGCAAGATTCACGATCAGGAACAAGTCACCTTTTTGTTGAAGCGTTTTGACGCGAAAGGCAGCAAGTTGCTGTCTGAAGAAGAGCTGGTCATTCCCGGTGCAAATTTTCGCAAAGGTGAGCTGGGTAAGGACGTTACCGACAAATTTCTTGGTGGCCTGCCAGGTATCCAAAAAGAAGGCTGTGACGGTATCATTACCTCGGCGTGCTGGATTTTGCACAAGATGCCAGCTTTTACCCGTACCTTCTGTTTGGAATTTTACGGTCAGGTTCGGGAAGCAGTGCCGAGCATTGTAGAGATTCGGGATTATCTGGCGGCTTTGCCTAAAAGTGGCGAGATGCGGGTCATGCTGGCCGGTCTTGAGCATCTTGATGAACGCTATGTCAAAGCCGTCGGTTATGCCAGCAAAGCCAAGAACCACGGTCGGCCAAAAATGGTGTTGATCGGGGACATTGTTGGCGATAACGACAAGCAAGTGGCTTTGGCGGCTTCCGAAGTCGTGCGTTTGTGTAATGCGCGTGATGCCGAAGGTTTTATCGCGGTCAGTCCTGAAACCCGGCAAACTTTCTGGCTGGATCGTGCGCGTACCGCCGCCATTGCCAAACATACCAATGCCTTTAAAATCAATGAAGATGTGGTGATTCCGTTGCCGCGCATGGGCGATTATTGTGACGGTATCGAGCGTATCAATATCGAATTGTCACTGCGCAATAAATTGCGTTTATGCCATGCGTTAAGTCACTTTTTGGAAGGCGCGTTACCGTTACGTTCTTATGAGGACAGGGTTGATAAAAGCGAATTGATCGGCGACCGGCGTGCTCAGGCATTATCGGTGGTAGAGCAGGTGCGCGAACGGTGGCAGTGGCAGTATGACAACCTCGATTTACCGTTGCCACAAGCCGAAGCGGCTTTTAACGATCACGGGATTAGTGTCGGCGAATTAACCAATCGTGCCGA
>CAIQND010000008.1 GCA_903873045.1 uncultured Methylococcaceae bacterium
AAATTGCCAGCAGATAGCGCGGGTTACACTTGATACATTCAGCACGCTTGCGCAAGATGAGCGGCATGTAACTGCCCAGTGGAATTGATATTTCGATGTCGGAATCAGCGCCCACGGCGGCATAATAAACGTTAAGTTTGTCCCGCAAGCGCCCGATATAAACCCGGACAATAGGATCTTCATAGGTGCTGTATAACGCAGGATTCCGATCAAAAACTTCAATGCCTATGCCATGTTCGCTGGTGTCCCGAATAGTCCCGGCGAGGGCTTGTACTCGTTCCCAAGCTCAAGCTTGGGAACTAGAGGAAAATCTATTTTATCAGATTTGCGCTGGGGAAGTCAGACAGACTCCTAGGGTGCGGCATTAAGATCAACGCGCCGATTTTTATCAGATATTGCAACACCAGCAGCCAATGCCGCGCCGGAAGTTTGGTTTCCACACAGAGGTTATGCACGATCTCATGCGCGGTACGTTGTCTCAGGCACAAGTCCAGAACGCGCCGTCTTTGTGCCTGAGACAGATAAAGCAGCGATGCTGGGTGACTATCAGCCTCAGGCGCGGCCTGTAGTAACTGTTGCGGTGACAGCTCGACGCGCTGTTGCCGTCGCCGCCAAAAGTGCTGATCGGGCCAGCGTTGTTCCAAGGCATAGTAATGATCACGTGCCGATAAGAACGCGCAGACTTCGGCATCAATTCCGGCGGCGTAGCGTACAGATGCGGCGGGTTGTTGCATCAAGCTATCGGCAATGGCGTAAGCGGCACTGATGCCGCCGCGTAGTGCTTGCACTAAGCCTTGTCCCGACAGCGGATCGAAACTGACAGCGGCATCGCCAACCGCAAGCCAGTGCCATCCGGTACAAACATCAAGGCGACCCGCCTGCGCCGGACACAGGATCGGCGTACCGGTGGGCTGGGCGCCGCCGAGCCAGCGGCTCAGATGTTGCGCCTGCATCGCTGCCGTTAACCATGCGCCTCGGTGTGCCAGACTTAAGCGTCGCGTGATGTCGACATCGGTCATACACGCCGCCGCGATACGTCCGCCAGGCAAGCGTGCGCCGTACCACCAACCATCGGCGCTCGCTTCAATCAGGGTGCGACTGTCGATGGCCGTGTCTTGCTTGTCCTCAAATAATAGGAACGCGCCGATTAAACGGTCGTAAAGCACACGCCGCGCACCGACCAGACGTGCGAAGGGCGCACGGCGACCGCCGGCGTCCACGACGAAATCGGCATCCAGCGCGATACGGCGATTGTCTGCGTCAATCAGTTGCAAACGCCATCCCGTATCGGTGCGCATCGCTCCGGTCAAACGGTTTTGGCGCATTATCCGTACGCCACGCTGTTCAGCTACTGTCATCATCCAGGCATCGAAGCGGCAGCGATCCAGATGAAAACCGAGTCCCAAAAGCGAAGTAAAAAAATCATTGTGGGTCGGTGCATCTTGCCCCCAGATCGATATAATTCCGTGCGACGGAGCATGATTTTCCGCCAAAAACGCATCCCACAACTGCAAGCGTTGTAACAGCAGACGCGCCGCCGGGTGTAAGGTTTCCCCGAAGCGCATTTGCCGATAATCCGACGCTTCAATCAGGCTGATGCGTAACTCCGGGGCATGAGTACTTAATGCCAGTGCTGTAGCCGCGCCCGCCGGGCCGGCACCGATGATGGCGATATGGGTAGTCTGGGGATGAAACATGGCTATAGGCAGGCAATCAATTGGGTCTAAGGTAACTCGAAAAAACTTCCTACACGTTATAGGTATCGCATTCCAACGCATGAATTACCCGACTCCCAAGCTTGGCTGGAAGCCGGGAAAACTCGCAATAAGCAATGCAGCCCGTCGTTAAGAGTGTTTTACGGCAATAAATGATACGACGATGCCAGCCGAGCCGCTTCCATGCGGGATAGTACGGATGACCGTACCAACAATAGCTGGTATCTGATTGACTCCCTCAGCCCAGTTGGGCACGACATAGCCTTGATACTGGTAAACCCATTTGGCTGTGGACGTTCCTTCGCGTCCGGTACCGGTAATCTGTAACAGCTGCGGGTTGATGCCGGACGCATCGATGAGGATGCCAAACAAATCCATGGCCGCACCACCGCCGAAATCGAGTACTGCCTTGAAAATAGGCTTGTTATGGCTGGTAAAGCTCAGATGTCCTTCGCCGAAAATCAGCTGTAAGGCTTTTTCAGGGTCATCACCGACCATGTCCGGATTATTGTAAAAGCTTCGGTATGTCCAGTTACCTTCAAGTACATTACATGACATTTTCTTCTCCTATTTGGGATATTATAAAATAAAATAAACGAGTCAATAGCCGTCATTTCTTCAATGCGGCGGCTATATCAACCCACTCCATATTAAATTCAGCATTAAATTCAGCAGACTCTTCAAGCGGGACAAGAAAATGTTGCGACTTGCCCATTCATCTGCTGAAAAACGTGTAGTGCAAACATTATTTTACCGGTTTGATTTGACCGAAACTCGGATTAGCATCGCTACCAATATTCACGACAAAGCCCAGTTCGGCCCAAGCGGTCACCATCTGAAAATCCCCTGCGTGGCTTTGCGGGATATTGCCCGACCACGGCACTTGTCCTGTTAATTCCCGTTGCTCGGTCTGTTCGTTCCATTTCGTGGCGTACACGATCATGGGCCTGTGGGTAGGCCACCAGAAAATGCTTTGGATGACGGGCGCGACCGGATCACCGGTGCTCGCCGGATAGATGACGTTCCAGTCCTCATAAGTTATATCGATGTCCTGGGTGGAGCACTCGTTGAAATCGGCTTGCCACGGCAGGGCATCGTATTTGGTAAGGTCGCCCGGCTCCATGCCTTGCGCAATGTCGTAAGCGCCGTCAACGGTGCCGAGTTCGTTGGCCGATAAACGCAACGCGCCCGGGGTAATAACGGCGCGTTGCCGGATACGATAGGGTTTGGCGTAAATAGCCGGGTTGCGGATCACCCAAGAGACTTCGCCGCCAGGACAAAATGCGCCGCCCAACAGGTTGCTGAGTACGCCGCGATCCAGGGCAACACCTTCCGATAATGCCGTTGCGCTCAAACCTTCTTGTCGCTCATTGATGAACTTGCCCTCCGCCCATTGTTTTAACATAAACAGCATGGTGTCGGTAAGGCGCAGAAATTTCGATGGCGGCGCGAGATTGTTGAGCGGATTATCGCCGCATAAATCGGGCATGCCGATAATCGGCTGGTTGGACAAGCTCTGGGTAATCGCACGGGTATATTGGTTTTCCTCGCCCTGTTGACGCAGTACACCGTAAATCAATCGGCGACGCTGACGCAGATAGTCGCGCTCTACCGGGTCTTGGTCATGATAGGGTGTCTTGGATAACAGATCGGGATCGAAATTGCCGCCCTCACCTGCGGTGGTGTTGTGCGGGTCGCCGCCTGTGAACGAATCAAAATCCAGCACCCATTGATAATTTTCCGGCCTTTGCAGGATCGGCCAGATGTCACGCCAGAAATACGGGTAGTACTGAGGATTCCAGCACGCTTGCTCTCGCCACAGCTTGAGTTCTGCCGACGTTTGCGGTGGTTTTTTTGCGCTGTCGAAGGGCGGTACGCCATAGAGGGTGTTGTTGTAGGCCAGCTCGCGTAGCATCACATCGTAAATGGCGTCGTCCAGCGTGATCATATCCTGAAGTTCGGGCGCATAACGGGGATAACCGACAATGACCCAGGCCGATTCGTCTACCGGGATAACTTGGTCTTGATAAGGGATGGCGGGCACTTTGCCGTTGACCTTGCTAACCTTAAGGTGCAGTGTTGCTGTCACATAACCGTCGGAAGTATCGTCGAACCAGCCGTCGTTATTGGCGAAACTGCTGATATGCGGCTGTCCCAGACCCTTTTCCACCGAACCGGAATTGCCATAGCCACCCAACACCAGCAGGCGGCCATGCCCATCCTGTTCAACCGCCAGCAGTTCGCCCAGCGTGCTTATGCTGTTAGGTTGTAGCGGGGGCGGAAAACTTTGCGCATAGCCGGGATTACCATCTTTGGCGAAAGTCGCATGGCGTTGCCCCGGATCTTGATTGGACACGCTTTGCGGGCCGGGATCGATAATCAGATTTTGGCGCAAATCGACATCAGTCATTTCGGCATTGCGTAACGGATGATCGGGGGCGTAACCGTGTTCGCCATTGGTCTCTTGAAATTGGTACCAGGTGGCTTTTTTATTGGCAATATAAGCACTCCAAGTAATATCCACCAACGTACCGGTGAGTAGCTGTCCGGTTTTTTGCTTCAATACCTCCAGTTCCTGGCCCATACAGAGTTCCTGTCCGGCACTGTCACCGTCGCCATATGCGTAAATGCGAAACCGCGCCGCTTGGCGTTTGATACGGCCTTCTTTATCCCAAAAGTCATGATTAGGACGGTGTTCTTCGTGTTGCGGATCGGTCAATATATTGCCGGCATCATCGCAAGCGATAGGCAATTCCCCTAGCGCTTCCGGCGAGATACAGAATTCGGTGGGGCTGTTGCCGAGACGGGCGATGCCAATGGCGGGGTGAATTTTAAAGAGTGTGCTCATAGCTTGATCCTCGTGACAGGTTTTACTTAATCGAAAAAGTTGAGCGCAACGCCGCGCAAGAACAACACATCGTCAGCCGGTTGTCCCTGAGTATCCAGGGTGACGACCTGCACGGTAAAATCGCTTGCGCCTTGCGCGATCAAGCGTTGTACCGCTGCGGTGGCATCGAAACGCAGATGCGACGGAGTTTTGCGATGGCGCGGGCGATGATCGAACGGGCGTTTTTGATCGGGCGGTTCGGCGCAATGACCTTCTCCGCCGACGCAAGAACCCATGAATAAATGGAACTGACCGACAAAACCGGGATTGCTGCGAGTGGGCGTGGTCGCATCCGCACCCGGCTGGTTGAGGAATACCCGCACCAAGCCGCCGCGCTGCGCGTACTTTATATGGTGCAGACGCACCTCGGCCTTACGGTGTTTGGCCAGTACATGCGCGGGAGTTTGCGCGGGGGCTGATGTAAAGCGCACCATGCCCAAGTTATTATCGGTCGGATAGTAATGCGCCGCCTTCATGTACTCATAGCCAAACGTGGCGATGCTGAGCGTTTCCTGCACATTCTGCATCCACGGCGGCAACGCGGCGTTTGGATTGTCAGGATTGATGCCGGGATGGCGCTCTTGCCACTCGGCCCACAGTCTGTCCACATTGGAATGATGCGACCAGAAAATCGGATCGTAAGCGGTCGTGCCGGGCGATCCCATATCGCCGCCTTCCTTGGGATTGGCCGGATTAACGCCGCCGGAAAAGTTGTGTATCAGATTATGAATATTTTCCAGCGCACCGAAAAAATGGTTCGCAGACGGGCCGCTACCGAAATTGAAAAAATTGCCGATGCTCAGGATGTGCTCGATATCGTCAGCATCCGGGTAATCTTCGAACAGTAGATTGTTATTGCCGCCGGGCCAGCGTTTTGCGTGCCAAAGGGGATTGACCCTCTGCAATTCGGACAGGATAGCGGTAGTTTCTGCGCTATTTTCTTCATAGGCTATACCCGCTGCAACAAGCAAACGATTACCTGAGTTGTAGGTTTGTCCTTCGATGGCGCGTAATTTGTCGAGGTCAGTACCGGGAATCTTATCCTGTAGATTGATCAGCGACTGGGCATCAATCCAGCAACGGAAGACTTCCGGGATGATGCCGCTGTCCGGCGTTACCGCCGTTTGATCCTGGTCGTAATTATCAGTCCAGTCCCAGTAGGGAATCGCCACCGTCGGGTCAATGTCACGCAGCGCTTGTTCAAAGTAATAAAGATACAGCCGATGCCAGGGCAGGAACTCCTCCCAGCCGTGCTGGCAATTGTTGGCGTGAATACGCGCCCACCAATTAAAGCTGCGCTCGTCAAGGAAGAATTGATCATAGGTGTGCATCTTGGCGACTGCCGCGCAATAGCGTTGCAATTCGTCTGGACTTAGACTGTTGATATTTTTGCGCACGATAGGCGCACTATTGTCATTGCGTAGCGCATTGATGGGCGTGGTGGCCAGGGGATGCGCTTCATCACCCAGTACTTTGGCCCGTCTTTGCGCGTTCAGTCCATGGCTATCCGGGCACGCGTCTTCGGCGGGACAGCCATCGTCTATCCACGTTGCAATAAAGTCGATATCGGATACGGCTACCGCCTTGCCGCCCCAGGGCAGGCGAGGGAACTGATTGCCGTCGAAAGGATATTGTCCGTAAAGACCCTTGATCAAGCCAGAAGCTGCGCTACACTTCTGATTCGACTGGGGGGATGAGACGGCAGGCTTTGGCGCATGATGGCAGCAGCCGCTCTTCGGCGGCGTGGCGACAGGGCATGATGACGCATCAGGCCCTGGAGCAATCATGCGTATACCGTAGATTTCCACGTTAAGGAATTGCTCCAGCGGCCGTTCCCAAAATTTACCGTAGCCCTGGTAATTGGCATCGCCGCCTTCCGCAGCTGTATTAAGAATGGTTTTTACCCGTTGGTAGCGGGATGAAGGCGATATATTGAGGTCAGACATAGTTTTTTTCCTCCGGGTTTAATTGTAAGTTCATTTGTAGTGTGCGCAACGCGCACCTTGATGATGGCTACGGTGTACATGATGCAAGCCGGCGTTACTCACAACCCCGCCAATCACCGTCAAAGTCGCTTGCCGTATCGTCGCAATAAAATCCTGCTGGTTAACAAGCAGGTTCTGCGTGATGTCTGCGGGTGCCTTGTCGGGATCGCCTGACGGCGGCAACGGCGGTTCAGGCGCATATTGGGCGCTCAATTGCGCCGCTTGCCTTTGCCGGACACCGCTCAGCCGTTGCACGAGCTCCAAAGCCAGGTCGATGGACGACGAAATACCGCCGCCGCTGAAACGCTGCCGTTGTTCGTCGATAACCCAACGTGGGTAGCCATCAGGGACTGATATATCGGGAAACAGCGCCAGATTGCCCAACTGGCTCCAGTAAGTGGTTGCCTGACAACCCTGCAATAGACCGGCGGCAGCCAAAGGGAATGCGCCGGTGCATACCGAGCCTACCCATTGGCTATTGGCCGCCGTTGCTTGCAGAAAGCCGACAAAATCGGCATCAAGCATGACGGTGGCGACATCGCCTCCCCCACCCGGTACAAACAGGATGTCGAAGCCCTGTTGTTCGTCCAGCACCTGTGCAAAGGTCTTTTGCGGCACAACCTGAACGCCTTCGGTCGTGGTGATGGGGTCCAGTGTCGCGGCTAACCACAGCGTTTGATAGCCTGCGACAAATTGGGTAAAGATTTGCGTCGCACCTGCGAAATCGAGCAAGGTGCAACCATTGTATAAAGGAAAGCCTACGCTAATTTGGGACATAAGGAATCTCCATAAAGGATAGTAAAGCGCTCACGACGATATTTATCGCCGTGAGCGGGACGGGCTCAGGTTAACCCTGTTCGTGAAAACCAACCTGTGAATCCTAGTTATTCGTACAGCATTAGTGAGCGTGTGGAGCTACTACTCCACCAGCTGTATCAACCACTTCCTCGACTTCCATCATGCCTAAATCTTCGTGATCCAGGATATGACAGTGCATGACGAATTTGCCGATGTAATCGGTATACTTTGTGTAAACATTGGTGATGGCCGGTCCCTGCACCAGTAACGAATCTTTCCACACCAGCTCCGGCTTGCCAGCGGGATCTGTCCGCGACCACTGGAACGGATTGACATGAATATGGAAAATATGCGGCAATGGTGGAATAGGATTGGGAACGCCGGTAGGATCACCGAGCGTAGTTAGTGCCCACATATCGGTGGCGTTAAGTGCCAACTGGCGTATATGAGTGGGACTGAAAGCGCGACTGTTAACCTGGAAGTAATTTTTTTTGCCGGGTAGATCCTGAGTGAGATTGAAGGTGACTTGCTGGACACCGATCGCCGTTTTACTCAGATCGGTGTTGCCGAACGGCGCCAGTGTTGCCATCTCGGCATCGGTAGGCAGAGCCATGTCATCCGTCTCATTGGTCACGCGCAGGATAGCCAGCACATGTTTTGGCTCATCCGCGCCACGCAGCGATTTGGTTGCCAGCGTCGACCTATCCATAATCTCGTAATCGCCCGGCGTCATGCTTGCCTTGACGAGAATGTCGCTACGGTAACCGGGTTCCAGATCAATCGGCACACCGGCTTTCCAGGTGTCTATATGGCCCAGATAGTTACCATCCAAGGCAATCTCATGCAGATCATGATCTTGTACCGCGAAATAAATCGATTCGCGGAAAGCGGAGTCGATTAAACGCCAGCGTTGTACTTCGCCGCGCTTCATCGTGATCACAGGGGCGATCTGGCCGTTGACGGTGATGGCGCGCAATGAGCACGGCCAGGTGCCCTGATTGCTGGAGGCTTTGTCACAGCTCTTGGGCGTGGTCTTAGACGGGCCTGGAAAAAGCTTGGTGATATTGTTGAGTTCGCCCTGCTGGTTATAAAGAATCGTCTGTAACACCAGGATTTTTTCGTTGGCGTTAGCGGCAAGCAGTGCCTTTGGCGTAGTGTCAGGATTATCTTCGATCACAATCGCGCCCGCCATGCCGCTGCCGACCTGAATCGACGTAGAGCCGTGCGAGTGCGGGTGATACCAGTAAGAGCCGATAGGATGGCTACTCGGCAGTTTTACTTCATAGGGGAATTGATTTTGCGGCGCAATGGCCAGCAGCACGTTATCGCTGTTGCCGGTGGGCGAAACATGCAGCCCGTGATAGTGCATATTGGTGGTATTAAAAGGATTAGGTCTGGTGTCGAGATAGGCGTTGCTTTTCTCCTGATCGAACTGTGCCTGAACTTCGTCCGGCGACTCCTTCGGCAGCTGGTTATTGAGCAGCAAATTAATCACATCGCCCTGCTTGACGCGCAAGGTCGGCCCGACCAACTGGCCGTTGTAGGTGCGCAGTTTAACGGGGCAGCCGGCGATACTGGTAGTTTTGGGATCGGTGAACTGCACGTTGAGGGTGGTATTGAGCGCACCGTTTTTCGACGGGATGTCGGGTGGGTTTTGAAACGGCGCATGCCCGTATTGTTCGATATTGATCGGCTTATAGTCGCAAAGAGGATTATTTTTCTCCGCCAGCGCCAACGTAGTACCCAGCCCTAAATTCAAGACGATGAAAGCAATTATTTTTCTTTGTTGTAACATGATCGTTCTCCTTCCTACGTTAATTTTTATAATTTAAAAAATAAATAAAATCAATGGGGTTAGACTCTAATACGGCTATCGCCTACTGCACCGGAACAAGTTCAGCCTTCGACGGTTTGGTACAACCACACACTGAACCTGCACTGGCATTGACATTAGTCCAATTGCCGTTCCACTTTAGACCGGCGCCATCACAAACGCCTTTATTAATAACACTAATGCCGCAAATATCGGCAGCCGCCTTGTTATCGTTGATAACCTTGCCCGCAGCCACATCAATACTTTGACCCTGACCTATTTTGATGCTTTTAAAGGAATGACTCAGTGCCTGTGAGGTAATATTGTTACTGTTAGGCTGGCTTGTCCCAGTATAGGTATGGCAACCAAAACAATTGCTGGCAAAACCTGAATTCAGGTTCACATCCTGATAATCAGTTTCGGCCACAGTGTTAGCCAAACGCAGCGAGCCACGTTCATTCGGAACCCCCACCCCTCCAGAGCTTTTAGTTGTGTCACTGACCCATAAAGCACCAACAGTAAAATAATTACTCAGTTCTTTCATGGTCGACGGAGTCGTTGGTTGAGCGAACAAAGCCTGCAATTGGCTATTTTGTGTTGTGATATCAGTCAGGTTTTCTGCGGCTTTTAAATCACCGAACGCAGTACCAAAGGGATTAATCCGGCAAATATTAGTGGGTGTGCCGGTTGGATCTGTCTTATTTTTTGGTGGTTGATTAAATTTACAGTCGTTGTCTTTAGCTGCAGTACCGGGTAAACCGTTAGTGCACTTGGCGTTGGCAAAAGTCCACGCTGTTGTTTGCCCATCTGGCGGTGTGCAGTTAGGTGTATTATTGTTGTGCTCGTAGGTCGCCCAAATAAACTCAGGATGCTCCTTAGTGGCGGTAGCCAGATGCATGCCGACCAGGCCCATTGTCTTATTTTTGCCAGCGATCGTCTGTGGTTGCGTGACAAAAGTCTTGGCGGCAATTTCTGCATCAGACAAAACTTTCCAGCCAAACTTTAATTCCATAGTACCGGGCGGGAAATTAGTAATATCTTTTTTTTGCAGTTCAACAGCACTGCCAGATAAATCACAAAGTGCCTTGTTGAAGCGCACCTCGTAATACACTACATTACCGTCCTGTGCATAAATAGTAGCACCGCCCCCAGCCTGACCTGTAGGAAATGGATTATCGTCCCCAGTTTTCATCAGCTTCAGACTGGTTCTTAAGGTCGAGCCTTCGATAATGTCGTCACAGGAGTTTTTCGGAGTACCCTCCAGCACAGGGTAATTGGCCTGCACCTGAAAATTACGCTGACCATCCTTCCTATCCTTCACCGGGGACATTAAGTATAAAAAAGTTTGGGTTGAAAACTGATAAAAATCACAAAAGCTTGAGGTGCCGTCACTACCACTTTTTTTAACTTCTATTGGCAAGGATGGTGCCGTCAGCCAGCTTGACTCCACAGGGCAACTTGTAGGTGGAACAGTATCAGCTTGATTCGCTAAAACTGTCACCGGCAACCACAACAGGGCTATAAGTAATTTGCTAAATGAGAATGTTCTTAGGGTATTCATAGTATACCTTCCTTCTTTGTTTATTAATGAGTCGTTACAAAGAGCATAAATCAATAGGTTCTAATATCCACTATTCAAAATTTCGGATACCAAATTAATTTCTGAAATTCTAATAGCTGACTACAGAATTTCGTTATTAGCCGATTTAGCAATTCAAATCAGGCAGCTAAACAATAACGCCAAACCACCACTAACATAAGTAACGTTACAGTAACGCTGCCGGTGTTACTGTAACGTTACTTGTAAAAGATTTGTTTATGTGCGGGGTTTTAGTAAGCAAGATACGGTGTAATTATTCACCTCCCCCTTTGAAAAAGGGGGATTGAGGGGGATTTATCTAATAAAATCTCCCCTAACCCCTCTTTGTTAAAGAGGGGGACTGAATAATTACGATACGGTTAGATAATTTGACAGCCGGTGTTGGCAATAACACCGTCATTGGCGATAAAAAAGTCCTGTAATGCACTGCAAATAGAGGCGGCGATCTCTTCTTGATGGGCGATGGCCAATAACAAATGCCGACCAAATTGTTCCGACCAGATGATGCCGTTTTCTAAAGTGTCGACTAAGCGGATGGAAACCCTAATGCTTTCTACATCGAATTGGACGCTGCCTTCCAGCAGATGGCTGATGCCGATGTCGGTCGCTCTTTTTAGCATCCCGTCTTCATGGTCGGCAACACCCGATGTAATGGCCGAATTTAAGACAATTATTTTTCCAAACGTTTTAAATAACTGATGCTTAAGCATCTCGTCCAAACCGTGCGTGAAATAGTGGCCTTCGCTATGACGCGAAATACATTTAAAGGGGGAAATTGCCAGCAGATAGCGCGGGTTACACTTGATACATTCAGCACGCTTGCGCAAGATGAGCGGCATGTAACTGCCCAGTGGAATTGATATTTCGATGTCGGAATCAGCGCCCACGGCGGCATAATAAACGTTAAGTTTGT
>CAIQND010000009.1 GCA_903873045.1 uncultured Methylococcaceae bacterium
GGTTAACTCAACGGTGCCCAAGCCTGCCGAAAAGTGCCCACCGGAAATGCTCACGGTATGGGTTAAATAATCACGCAGCTCTTTCGCCAAGGGTTTTAACTGATCCTTGTTGAGCTTGCGGACATCTGCGGGGCTGTTGATGGTATCTAACAGGGAAAAACTACCTGATTTATTCATGTTTACGTCGATTCCTTGAGTCGGCAGAGTGTTTATGGCATCTCATCATTTAGCAATAAAGACCTTCAAGGTTTTTAGGCCGTTAAAGGTCTGGCAAAAATCACTTGCAACGAATGAGCAGCGACTCGATGTAGTTAAGTTAAGCGCAAGTTGTTTAAAAAACTGGAGTGCAATCGCTTCAGCTATTGCCTGTACAAACAGCTAAAGCAGTTTTACTCCCGTTGTATGCTTAACTTAACGACATTGAGCAGCGACTGTTTTATTAAGCAACCGTTAATTATCCAGATTAAATCCGCAGTAATCAAGTTGGTTATCAGTGAGTCCGCTGAATAATATAAAGTGACAAGTCACGTAATAAATCAGCTTCTTTGCCAAAAACACTCAAACTGTCGAGCGCTTTCTCGTGAAGCTCTTGCGCTTTTTGTTTGGCACCTGCCAATCCCAGCAAAGCAGGATAGGTTGGCTTATCATTATCCTTGTCTTTGCCCTGCGTTTTTCCTAAGGTAGCGGTATCGCTTTCTTCGTCAAGAATGTCATCTTTAACCTGAAAAGATAAACCAATACATTTAGCATAGTGATCCAACTTTGTCGCAGCAACCGGATCTATATCGGCTTTTGCAAGCGTTGCCAAGTTGACACTGGCACGGATTAAAGCCCCCGTTTTATGAATATGCATATTTTCCAGTTCAGGCAGATTTAATCGCGTGCCAACTGATTGCAAATCAATGGCTTGACCGCCGACCATCCCTTGAGAGCCACTGGCTTTTGCCAACGCAATAATCATTTTCAATCGACCTTCTGGCGTCGTTGTCATACTGGGATCATGAGCCAATATTTCAAACGCCAACGTTTGTAACGCATCGCCCGCTAAAATAGCGGTTGCTTCGTCAAAAGCCACATGACAAGTCGCTTTCCCGCGTCTAAGATCATCGTCATCCATCGCCGGAAGATCATCATGAATTAACGAATAAACGTGAATAAATTCAACCGCGCAAGCCGGCCCGTCCAGCACTTCCGGAGCAATACCCAGCGCCATTCCTGTGCAATAAGTCAGCATGGGGCGCATACGTTTACCGCCATCAAGCACACTATAACGCATCGCTTGATGAAGTTTTTGTGGCAATAACTGGCCGCTTGGAAGGCGCTCTTCCAAAGCCTTTTCAACACGACTTTGACAATAGACAAGGTATTCTTTTAACGCATTACTCATCGGTAAAGGGCTCCAGGGTTTGAGTGCCGTTTTTTTCTATCAGAATCTGAACTTTCTGCTCCGCCTCCTGCAAGGCTTTTTGACAGGTTCGGGTCAGTGTAACCCCGCGTTCAAATGACTTTAATGACTCTTCCAGCGATATTTCACCTTGTTCCAACTGGCTAACCAACTGTTCAAGTTCTGCGAGTGAGTCTTCAAATAAAGTCGTACTTTTCTTTTTCGGCATGTAATTAAAAATATTTAAAGGATATGATGTAACAATAAAACGTGCATTATATACGAATTTGGCGGTTAAAAAATTAGGAAGTGTCAGTCCTGACAATTCTCAATCGTAGAAATTATTTATCTAATAAAATCTCCCCTAACCCCTCTTTGTCAAAGAGGGGGACTCAATAGCCTGTAGAGGCCATAACCGGTGCCGATGCAAACAGCAAACAAAGTGCCAGTAATGTTTCCCAAGCGTCACCGGATTCTTGGCCTTTGATTTGCCTATCCGCTTTTGCACTTAACACCAGTATGTTATTTAAATCACTATCGCTGAGCCGGCTTAGGGCATTGCTAACCCGTTGTTTACGTTTATCCCAGATTTGGTTGTTTTTAAATACGACTTCTCTGTTTTGACCTTGAGAGATCGCCAACTTCATCTTGATTAGCACTCTTGCTTCGCGTGTTAACGCCCACAACACAATCGGCGTGGCCACACCTTCTGAGCGCAAACCTGATAATATCTTGAGGATACGGCCTACGCTGGCCGCCAGTACGCTATCCATCAGCTTAAATACGTCGTATCGTGAGCTATCGGCAACGGCTTCGGAAATTTGCTGTCTGCTAAGATTTGCCGCACCGTAAAGCACGTACAGTTTTTCTATTTCCTGAGCGGCGGCCAACAGATTACCTTCAATTCTGGAGGCTAATATCCGTAAACCCTCTGTTTCTATGTGCAACCCTCGCTGCTCCGCTCTTTGTTGTAACCAGTGAATTAAATCACTCCCTTCCAGTGGCCAAACCTGAATCACCACACCTTTTTTGTCCAAGGCTTCCAGCCATTTGGTTTTTAAGGCACTACTGGCTATTTTTCCCGCCGTAACCAACAATATTGTATCTTCCGGTAGGCGTTCGCAATAAGCAATTAAGGCTTTAGAGCCGTCTATGCCCGGTGTTCCCGATGGCAACCGTAAATCAATGATTTTTTTATCCGCAAAAAGAGAATAAGAATCCGCAGTGAAAGCTAACTGATTCCATTCAAATCCTGTTTCTGCTGAAAGAATCTCACGATTTGCAAAACCCGCTTTTTTTGCAGCTTTTCTAATCGCGTCAGCTATTTCGCCTAGCTGCAATGGCTCATCACCCGAGATAAAGTACACCGGCACCAAACTTTTTTTAAGCGCGGCACCCAACTGCTCAGGCTTAATGCGCATGTTATTTAGGACTCGGAGCCAAAGCAACTCTGGCACGATTAACAATAGAACGCACCGCTTGTTGATACATTTCGTTACGTATCACGGTTTCTTCGTTACCTTTTGCGATAACCGCCATTTGATCATTGTAATACTCCCGTTTAATCTCTACAGATTGACGTGGCATTAACACCTTGTTTTTGGAGTCAACCAATTCATAGTCAAAACGATACTCCAATTCAAAATCGTTAGCCGTACCCGTAGAGCTCAGGGACAAAACCCGACGTTGATTGTCTTCGTTAAATATTCTGACAATCATACCCGCCGTTTCGGAAGAGCTTGCAATGCCTACGGAAGAGGCTTTCATTGCACTATTAAACTGCTGTTGCAATTCTCCTGACCCACCCGCTAAATAAACATTTTTTAAACCGGCCGGCAGTTCCAAAGGCCCGCGCAAGTGATAGCCGCAAGCGCTTAACAACAACGCCATGCCCAAGATAACTGATTTTTTTATTAGCACACACCACTCCATTAAAGCAGTCAATTATAAGGGCGATTAAATCGCCCATACGTATAAACCTAAAACAACAACACCACGAAGACACGAAGAAAATCCAAGATAAAAAACGATGTTAGTCGCGGTGGGAGCGACGCCCACGTCGCGACTAACAAAAACATCTTGATTTATCCGGGATGACCTCAGTCAAACTAAAAAAAATGGAACAACGAATATAACAATTACCACAAATTCACAGGGTACAATAAATTTAATCGCGAATCTGTGGCGGTTTTTTTATACGCTACCCAAGCCCCCATTAAACCACGATATTAACGAGTTTTTTAGGGACTACTATCACTTTTCTGATAGGTTTGCCGTCAATAAAGCGCAGGGCATGTTCATCATTCAAAGCCAGTGCTTGCACTTCTTCTGAGGTTGCGGTGACCGATACCGATATTTTACTGCGTAATTTACCGTTAACCTGTATCACCATGTCTATTGAATCCTGCTCCAAGGCCGCTTTATCAACTTCAGGCCAGGAAGCGCTGACTACCGCTTGCTGATGACCTAAATCCAACCATAGTTGATGGCAAATATGCGGCACTATCGGTGCCAGCATCAAAACAATCGCTTCCAAGGCTTCCTGACGTATGGCTTTGCCGTTAGCAGAAACATCGGTAAATTTGACCAAGGTATTGACCAGTTCCATATTGGCGGCAATCGCCGTATTAAAAATAGTACGCACACCCATGTCATGACTGACTTTTTGGATAGTTTGATGCACAAAACGGCGAAC
>CAIQND010000010.1 GCA_903873045.1 uncultured Methylococcaceae bacterium
CCACAAGGCGAAATAATAACCCAAGCCAATGCTTCAGAAACAAAACTATTAACGGGTACGTTTGATAGTAAACGTATTGAAAAGATCAGACAGATATGGCCTTATTTCCGTGACAGAAGAATTGATGCTTACAGCGACTTAAGCAAACGTTTTATCGATTAATTAATTGCACAAAACCCATCCCTGGAATAACTGGTTGATGGGTTTAGTTTTATTCACAGTGTTCGGTTCACGTTACACTTCAAATTCAGAGCGATCATGACCTTCATTTAACAAGGTTTGCAGCCAAGTCGGCATAACGCCACGACCTTTCCATGTTTTTTCCGGATCATCCGGGTGACGATATTTAATAGCCACTGTAACGCCTTTACGCACTGATTTTTTATCGTTTTCGTGGATATCGACAATAACATTAATCGATGCCGCTAATTCTCTAATCTTCGCAATAACGTCTTTACGTTTATTAGCCTGTTTGTTTTTCAATACTTTTTCTACGCTTTCAAGAACAGTTTGTAATTCACTTTCTGAAAGATTCTCAAAATCGGCCATAATTATTCCCTAAATAATAAAAAATCTATTTTATTATATCATAATTAATAATTATTTTTAAACGAAATACTATAGCTTTGCTGCGCAACAGCTACCCACTATTAATTTATTAAATATAATGCACTGTCTATTCATAAACAACATTAAATTGGATTTCATTTAATAGTCGGTCTGTTTCGTCAACCAGTCTTGCCGTCCAATTAGTTTTATCATTATAAACAAATAACTGACGGCTTGATGTGCGCCAGTTACTATTTGATATATTTACTTTCTTTCTGGTAACAAGCACGCCGTCAAGCAACCATTCATGGTAAACCGAATGCCCTTCCATTCCCGTTAGTTCAACATAATAATAAACCGATGTTGACTTTTTTTTACTAAGTTTTAGCGGCAAACTTATTTCGCCTACCGGTTCATTATTATCGATTTTAAACGTTAGCAGGGATCTGCTTACATTGTTATTAATCTCTTTTGATTGATCCGGTATATTAATATTTTTTTCAGGTAAAGCGGACTGGGCTGGATGATCTGTGTTTTTAGTATCGGGCTTAAAAAAAAATATTAGCAAGACTATGAATAACACTAAACCAATAAAAGCCAGCACTATCCGTTTAACATTCCATACTGTGATAATCTTTAAATGAGATATATCAGGCTCTACTTTTTTACCGGCACCAGGATATTTAACCTTAATGACGATATTTTTTTTCTCTTCCATAAAATCACCTATATTGTACGGTAACCCCTCTTTGTCAAAGAGGGGAACTGAATATTTATTACCTATAAACACTTAAAATCTTTTTGGGCATCCTTCATTCCTCGGTTTACACTTTTTGCAATACCAATCGCGGAGGTCGGGTTAGCGACAGCGTAACCCGACAAATCGAAGTGTCTGTGCGGGTTACGGCTAGCCCCTAACCCGACCTACTGAAGCAATCCCAGATAAATCAAGATATTTTCGTTAGTCGCGACGTGGGCATCGCCCCTACGGTGGGAGCGATGCCCACATCGCGACTAGCTGTACGAGAGCGCCGGAAACGCCACCACGCGCTACGCTTGGATGGTCTTATTCCGACCTACGTCATTACTTGTTATGGCACGTCTACTGGAATCAAAAATTAAAAACTTGAAGATTGAAAGTCCGTTAAAACCTATTCAATCAGCGTCATCCATGTCATAATCAAAGCCAACATCGACCGGGTAGTTACTCATATAGAGCCATGTAGAAGTAAAGCGACATTCGATCACCCTCACCCCAGCCCTCTCCCGGAGGGAGAGGGAGCTTTATGTTGCTTTACTTCTAAGCCACTCTATAATTAGCTTAAAGAGTTGGAGTAACGGGATTGCTCCCGCACCCCTGATACCCTTTAAACTACGTGATAAACCTCAGCACCTTCTTCAATGAACTGTTTGGATTTTTCATCCATGCCTTTCATTAATGCCTCTTGTTCATCTTTAATGCCTTTTGCCGCCGCGTAATCACGCACATCCTGACTAATTTTCATTGAGCAGAAATGCGGACCGCACATGGAACAAAAATGGGCAATTTTCGCCGACTCTTTAGGCAGCGTTTCATCATGAAACTCTCGTGCTTTTTCGGGATCAAGACCAATATTAAACTGATCTTCCCAGCGAAATTCAAAACGGGCTTTGGACATCGCATTGTCCCGAGCTTGTGCGCCCGGATGGCCTTTTGCCAAGTCGGCAGCATGAGCGGCAATTTTGTAAGTGACAATGCCTTCACGGACGTCTTGTTTGTTCGGCAAACCCAAATGCTCTTTTTGGGTGACGTAACAAAGCATCGCGCAACCGTACCAACCAATATTCGCCGCACCTATGGCAGACGTGATGTGGTCATAACCGGGAGCAATATCGGTAGTCAGAGGCCCCAAGGTATAGAAAGGGGCTTCTCCACATTCTTCCAGTTGCTTTTCCATGTTAACTTTAATCATGTGCAAAGGAACGTGTCCTGGCCCTTCAATCATGGTTTGGACATCGTGTTTCCAAGCAATTTTGGTTAGCTCACCGAGCGTTTCCAATTCACCAAATTGTGCCTCATCATTGGCATCATAAATTGAGCCAGGACGTAAACCGTCACCCAATGAAAAGGATACGTCATAAGCTTTCATGATTTCGCAGATTTCTTCAAAATGCGTATATAAAAAGCTTTCTGTATGATGTGCCAAACACCATTTAGCCATGATAGAACCGCCACGCGAAACAATACCTGTCATGCGTTTTGCGGTTAAAGGCACATGGTGCAACCGTACTCCCGCATGGATAGTAAAATAATCTACGCCCTGCTCTGCCTGCTCAATTAAAGTATCGCGGAAGATTTCCCACGTCAGGTCTTCAGCTTTGCCATTTACTTTTTCCAATGCTTGGTAAATAGGCACGGTACCGATAGGTACGGGAGAATTACGCAGAATCCATTCACGGGTTTCATGAATATTTTTACCGGTTGATAAATCCATAATGGTATCGCCGCCCCAACGTATGCCCCAGAGCATTTTTTCCACTTCTTCATCAATGGATGACGTTACGGCAGAGTTGCCTAAATTACCATTAATTTTTACCAGAAAGTTACGACCGATAATCATCGGCTCCAATTCTGGATGATTGATGTTGGCGGGAATAATAGCCCGACCTCTAGCCACTTCGTCACGGACAAACTCAGCAGTAATCGCTTCAGGTATTGAGGCACCGAAAGAATCTCCAGGGTGCTGACCTTTCCACAAATCACGCATTTCTTCCATTTTCTGGTTTTCACGAATCGCGATAAATTCCATTTCGGGAGTAATAATACCCTGGCGGGCATAATGCATTTGCGATACATTGGCACCCGCTTTGGCACGGCGTGGTTTACGAATATGTTCGAAACGCAAATCAGCAGTAGCCGGATCGTCAAGACGCTGACGACCAAATTCTGAACTGGGGCCGGTCAATTCTTCAGTATCATTTCTTTCTTCAATCCAGGCTGACCGGATTGAACCCAAACCTTTTTTTAAATCAACCTCAACATTGGGGTCGGTATAAACGCCGGAGGTATCGTAAACATAGAGCGGGCCGTTTTTTTCTACCGCGCCAAAGTGAACCGGCGTATCAGACAAGTTAATTTTACGCATAGGCACTTGTATGTCAGGCCGACTGCCTTGGACATAGATTTTTTCCGATGCGGGGTAAGAATCAATTTTTACATTACTCGTGGTGGTAGTCTCGGTAACGTCTTTCAGAACAGCGTTCATGCTTATCTCCAATAACAATAAAACAAGACGCAGGGAAGTGGGGGCTTTCCTACGCCGGTATTAACCGGGGTCAGGTTCAAAGGGTTTCTCTCAGCCTTCCGTTTCTGCGCAATGCGTGGAAACGAAAAAGCACCCCTAGCCTTTACGGATGTGGCACTAAGTTAAAGGATTATGCGCCAGATTGCAAGCTTAGTCAGTATCATAATGACTGCAAACGCCTTATAAAACAAATGGTTTTAATCAGGCACACCACCCCCAACCTAATGACACCCCAGCTTAACAATCAATGATTTACAGCTAATAAGGGAGATATTTTTAGGTTTTTTGAGGCATTTTTTATATGATATGCAGTCGAATGTGGTTGATTATTGGTTGGCAAAAAATATTAAGTTAATTTTTGCCCCGCTCATGCACTATAAATAAAATAATTAGTAGGATGGTTTGTGAAAATTTCTGTTGTTGTTCCTGTTCATAATGAAGCTGACAATATTGTCTCTTTAATTCAAGAGATTGATAATGCACTGAGTATTGCTGACGCTTATGAAATTATTTATATTGATGACGGGAGTAACGACCAGACAGCCGCCGTTTTAAAACAGGCGCTTCAAAACTTCAAAGCTCTGCGGGTCATTCGACATGAGCAAAGTTGCGGACAAAGTACCGCTATCAATACAGGTGTTAAAGCGGCAATCTATCCTTGGATTGCAACACTGGATGGTGACGGTCAAAATGATCCCGCCGACATTCCCCGTTTATATGAAGTATTAATGCGGGAAAGGGATTCAATCGACAATTTATGGATGGTGGGTGGATGGCGAAATAAACGTTATGACTCAGCCTGGCGACTTTTTTCATCTAAAGTAGCTAATGGAGTACGTGCTGGCTTACTGAGCGATAATACACCCGATACCGGCTGCGGCTTAAAGGTGTTTTCCAGGGATCGTTTTCTGAGCTTGCCTTACTTTGATCACATGCATCGCTTTTTACCCGCCTTGATTTTAAGAGCAGGCGGCCAAGTAATTTCTGAACCGGTTAATCATAGATCCAGAACTAGCGGCCAATCAAAATACGGTACTTTAGATCGACTTTGGGCCGGAATTATTGATTTGGCGGGGGTTATTTGGTTACAAAGACGCGCCAAACTCCCGGTGATTAAAGAAGTTGAAAGCAATTAATAGCGTTCGCTTTAGATTTAGGGGGGAGTAAAGATTTAGCATCCTTCATAGAAGCCCAAAAGCAGTTGACACTTTATTTATCACAAAAAATACTAATAATCTCTGTCGGGTTAGGCGCTAGCCGTAACCCGACAGAGATACTTCGATTTTTCGGGTTACGCTTTCGCTAACCCGACCTAGGCGACTTTTTATCGCTCGTCGTACTGCCAATTATTACATTTAAAACTTTTTTGCTAATGCTTTAAGGTAAGCTGAAAACCCCTCTTTTAACTCGCTGTTCAATAATGCCAGCTCTACATTCGCTATCAAAAATCCCAACTTGGAACCACAGTCATAACGGGTACCTTCAAATTCATAAGCCAACACCGTCTCATCATTTAATAAGTCGGCAATCGCATCGGTTAACTGAATTTCACCGCCCGCGCCCCTGCCGGTTTTTTTTATTTTGTCAAAAATTGCCGGTGTCAAAATATACCGACCAACTACCGCTAAATTTGAGGGCGCCTCTTCCGGCTTGGGTTTCTCAATAATTATTTCTATTGGTGCTGATTTTTCTAAAAAATCACCGGTTTTGACAATACCATAACTCCCTGTTTCTGATGGATCAACCCGTTCTACGCCCAGTATTGAAGCATGCTTTTGCTCATACAATTTAACCATTTGCGCCATACAACCGCGACCCGCATCTTCGATCAAGTCATCTGCCAATATCACCGCAAAAGGTTCATCGCCCACCACCGGTCTGGCACAATAAACCGCATGACCCAAACCTAATGCCTCGGATTGTCTGATAAAAATACACGATACATGGGGCGGCACAATATCCTGAATCAACTTTAGTATTTCAGTTTTATTTTTTGCTTCCAGCTCTTTTTCAAGCTCATAAGCCTTGTCAAAATGATCGGTTATTGCATTTTTACTACGCCCGGTAATAAAAATCATGGTATCAATACCTGCTGCAACCGCTTCTTCCACTGCGTATTGAATCAGAGGTTTATCAACAATCGGCAACATCTCTTTGGGGATACCCTTGGTTGCCGGCAAAAAGCGCGTGCCAAGACCGGCAACGGGAAAAACTGCTTTGGTAATTATTTTACTCATTATCTATGTCCTGTTTATTCAAATTATTAAGATACCAGCGGAACCTTCTATCAACGCTTTAAACGCGCCCGTATTGATCGACAAAACGTACAATATCATCTTCACCCAGATAGCTTCCTGATTGCACCTCAACGATTTCCAAAGGAATAACGCCAGGGTTTTCAAGGCAATGCACAATACCCAAAGGAATATAGATGGATTCATTTTCAGTAATCAACAGTTTTTCCTCACCCTTGGTAACCAGGGCGGTGCCTTTAACCACGACCCAATGTTCCGCACGATGATGATGTTTCTGTACCGATAATTTAGCGCCGGGCTTAACCACAATGCGTTTAGTCTGATGACGTTCACCGGTATCAACCAAATCATAATGCCCCCAAGGCCGATAGGCTTTGCGGTGAATATTGGCTTCACTACGTCCCAGCGCCTTTAATTGGGCAACTATTTCTTTAACTTCCTGAACCCTGTCTTTAGGTGAAATCATCACCGCATCATCGGTTTCTACAACCACCAGATCATGAGCGCCAATAATGGCAACCAGTTTACTTTGGGCATGGATAAATGAATTATGGGTATCAACAGTCAACACATCCCCGCTAATCGCATTACCAAACGCATCTTTATCGGTAACATCCCATAAAGCAGACCATGAGCCTACATCATTCCAACCGGCATCCAGCGGAATGACAACGGCCTTGTCTGTTTTCTCCATAACCGCATAATCGATAGAATCAGCCGGACAGGTAGAAAATATCTCTTTATCCAGACGCACAAAATCCAGATCAACTTTTGCCGCCTCAAGTGCTTGCTTACAACACGCCAACATCTTTGGATTAAACTTTTCCAATTCACTCAGAAAAGTGTCGACCTTAAACGCAAACATGCCACTATTCCAATAATAATCACCACTTTGGAGATAATCTTTGGCCGTTTCTGCATCCGGTTTTTCAACAAAAGCCGCCACACTAAAAGCAGATCCATGCTGCAAAGTATCACGCTTGATATAGCCGTATCCTGTTTCAGGCTCGGTAGGCACAATACCAAAAGTCACTAAAAACCCCTGCTCCGCCAAGGCTTTTGCCTGCCCAACGGCGGCATGAAAAGCTTCCAAATTTGATATAACATGATCCGCTGGCAACACCAACAATATATCATCCCCGGATGCCGCTGTTAAGGCCGCCATAGCCACAGCAGGGGCTGTATTCTTACCCACAGGTTCCAGAATAATGGCAGACGGTTTTGCCTCTATTTCCCATAACTGTTCGGCCATCATAAAACGATGATCTTCATTGCACACAGCAAGCGGTGCTTTTAATCCCTCCAGTCCTGCCAACCTGAGTATAGTTTCCTGAACCATGGTATGTCTGGAAACCAGCGGCAAAAATTGTTTTGGATAGTGTCCGCGAGAAAGTGGCCAAAGCCTCGTTCCTGAGCCACCCGATAAGATAACGGGAATCATAGTTTTTTCCTTAGGTTGTAAAAATTTTAAAACACGAAAAATAATTTAATTATTTTAACACTTTTTAATTTACATCTTGTATTTTTGCTTTAGTTGATTACACGGGCTGCAATTATTGATATTGATCATCCAAGCCACTCAATCTATACAGTCTCAGAAAAATAATTTCGATATTAAGGAACGAGCACGAAATAACTTGAGCAACTTTAATTTTACCCCCCCCTTTTTACAAAGGGGGGAGTTAGATGTTACTTGGTTACATTATTTCATGCTCATTCCTAACAGATAACATTCAATTATCTACCCAAGAAGAAAAATACACTATCTATGTTACCGTATAAAAAACGTCCATTGGTGATATAGCCAAAAATACGGATAATGCGGCTACCAACTAAAGCGGGACACTGAGCAGAAGAATGATTCGCCAAGTACCAAAAAGTGCGTCATTCCAGCTGGGAGAGCGAAGCGAGGGTTGGCCGGAATCCAGTTGTCATGGATAGCAATTACAAAACATACAATTGATTGATTTATAGACACAGAGATTTGTCGGATTAGGCTGTCGCGTAACCTACGCGACTAACGTTGCTTGTGTGATTATATAGACTTTCAGATAAATAACTTCCAAGCAATACCAAGAAACACATTGATTTTAATGGTTTTTAATTGGCGAAGTTGGAAATTTAATACCTGAAAGTCTATAGATGGTTAACCAGAACCCCAGTCGCTTGTGTGATTATAGTGCAACTATTAGGTCGCTGTTAATGTTTTCAGCATTTTTACGAAAAAATTAAATTAATTCTGAAGCCGGGTTAACCAAGGATCTTTGGTATAAGGATCGACATGAAAAGCAAGGGATTCGGGTTTATGTAATAAGCCTTCCTCGCCCGACGCATTGGGGTTCAATTGTCTTTTTTCAATAAAGTCGACCATGCGGCGAGCATTATAAATCACCAGTACACGGTTGCCATTTTTGCTGGGGTAAATCTGAAAAGCCACGTTATTTTCAGTAAACGCTGTATTTCTGTTGATCAAGGCATCAAGTAAATCGTTATCACCTTGGGCTAAGTTTTTTAAAATAGAGTCTTCACGATGCCTGATGAGTGCTGTCAGGTAGGTCATTAATGTACTGGATAACTGGTGATTTTGGAGGTCATGAACGTCTTGGTCAGAAAAAGAAAAGCTTTCTGCAACCAGATAATGTCGGTCTTTTTCGCCATCATTGGCAAACAGTGATATTTTGTCCAAGGCTTCATGTTCCAAGGCATTCAAGAATGAGCGAGGAGCACGAATATGTTTATCTACCGTTACCACCCAAGGTAAGGCACGACCGGTTGTTTCAAAACGTTCTTTTACGCTGGTGATAACACTGGCCCTTATTAATTCATTTTCACGACCTTCAGGTTTAACAATAAAAGCATCCACTGCCGTTATTTGGGTATGGAAACCGTATGCTTTAAATTGATTGACAATATTGGAATAACGCGGTTGATAAGGGATGCCGGTACCATCGTAGAGAATATTGATATGATTTTTCTTGGCATGATCGGCAACCGAATCACGCAGTCTGTTGGCAAAAGGTTCTACATAAACATAGTCGTCACTGTGATGGCTGGCAGCGGTGAGAACCTGATACAGATCACTTTTTTTACGAAATTCGTCCAGGGATGCAATAACAAAATTATCACGACACTGTGTTTGTGCAATTTCTTCAACCGCTGTTTTTCCTGATCCTGCACCGCCCATGGACATAAATAACGTCGGATTTGTATCAGGAACCTTGCCTTCAAAAAGATTGTCTTTTGCCTCATCGAGTTTTTTTATAATTTTACTGAGTCGCTCGTAGGCTATTTCAACGGCTCGTTCCAATCTGACATCGTTATTTGCAGCGCTTATCATTTTGTCTTTAAGTCCTTCGTTTTTTACCAGATCAAATATCAGGGCTTTATCGCCTTCGCAGCGTTTGATTAGCTCCAAAACTTCTGTGTGACCAGGCGAACGCAGTCCCGTCAACATGTTAATATCAAGACAAAAAAGCGGGGCTGCGCCATCTTCGCCTATACTGATACCGTCAATTTCATAGCATCCTGACCATCGCACTGCTTCGGTTCCGGGTAAAAAACCAATCATATTTTCAGCGGCACAGAGTGGATAATCCGCTAAATGCTTACCCGCTATAAATAGCTCTTGCTTAATGCTGTTCAACGGCACCAAGCCACCGTTCACGGCAACCAGACATTCTATGCCTTCTGCTGTTTTGTGCGATAAAAAAGGGATGCCGGATATAAATTTTTTGTTTTCCGGCCATTTTCCATAAGCGTTGGCTTTGTTTTGCAAGCTTTTACAGCGACTTGGATCAATAGCGTGTTCAAAGGCACGGGTTATTTCTCTAAAGGTACTGTCGGGATTATGTAGGGCGGCTGAGTCATAAGTATCAATTCTTCTAAAATCAATGCCTTGCTCATAGACACTTTTGATGGCTGGCAGTTTACCCAACATCGTTAAGAAAAAATCAAGGGTGAGTCTGTTTCCATAAGTAAAAGGTCTTACATTGCGCATTTTTTGATAAAAACTGGCGAGTCTTTCAGCAATGTTTTCAGTTTTGATCACAAAGCCATTGTTATCAAAAATAGCCGTTTCTTTATTGCTGCCGTTCTCTAAAACGAGGCGTTCTATGGTTTCACGAAATTCTTTTCTTTTATCAGCATCAGGCATGGTGCCAGGGCGATGGCAGACGGTGGGTTGTTCTTTCCAATCTTGAAATATTTCCCGGTGAATGCGCGAAAAGAGCTCTGTCAGATAAGTGACGCGCTTGGTTTGGTCATGCGAGACGGTACCTTCCGCCTCTTGCTGTAGGGTCGATAATAACTTTACACCCTGAGAAATCGCCAAGGCAGTCCGCAATTTTTTCAGTTGTTTATAACCTGCAATTCTGGGAACTGTATTTTTATTCATAATTTCAACCTTTCAATCATCGCTCAATCCTGATTCCATTGTAAATAATACAACACAATAATTTTAAGACTTTCACCGGGATGTATTTTATTTATTATCGCAGAAAACCATCAGCGCTTAACGCTTATATTAAACTCGCTCTACCTATCAACTCTCGGCCTGACTCCAAACCATGACTACAAAAACATTTTTAAGCTATAATTAACCACTTTTTATTGCCTGGCGTGTAGAGACCGTGTCGAATACAAACAATGATTCATCAACTTTTCAGGGACTTATCCTGGCTTTACAGGCCTATTGGTCAAGTCAGGGTTGTATTTTATTACAACCTTTAGATCAGGAAGTCGGCGCGGGAACTTTTCATCCGGCCACTTTTTTACGAGCTATAGGCCCTGAACCCTGGAACGCAGCTTACGTTCAGCCATCTCGCCGTCCTACCGACGGTCGTTTTGGGGAAAATCCCAATCGCCTGCAACATTATTATCAGTTTCAGGTGGCTTTAAAGCCGTCGCCAGATAATATTCAGGAGTTGTATTTGGGTTCATTGCGTTATTTGGGACTGGATTTACTGGAGCACGATATTCGTTTTGTGGAAGATAACTGGGAATCGCCTACCTTGGGCGCTTGGGGTCTGGGTTGGGAAGTCTGGTTAAACGGCATGGAAGTGACGCAGTTTACTTATTTTCAGCAAATAGGCGGCTTGGAATGCAGACCAGTTACCGGAGAAATCACTTACGGTCTGGAGCGCATTGCCATGTATTTGCAAGGTGTTAAAAGCGTCTATGATTTGGTGTGGACCCAAGGGCCTTTAGGTACGGTGACTTATGGTGATGTGTTCCATCAAAATGAAGTCGAAATGTCATCTTATAATTTTGACCATGCCAATGTCGATTTTATGTTTCAGTGTTTTAATACCTACGAGCAAGAATGCCAAAAGTTGATTGAACTCAATCTACCGTTGCCGGCTTATGAAATGGTCTTAAAAGCCTCACATACTTTTAACTTGCTGGATGCGCGTCATGCTATTTCAGTAACCGAGCGACAACGCTATATTCTAAGAGTCCGTACTTTATCCAGAGCCGTCGCCGAAGCCTATTATGCTCGCCGCGAATCACTGGGTTTTCCGATGTGCCAGAATAATCAAACGGTTTAACG
>CAIQND010000011.1 GCA_903873045.1 uncultured Methylococcaceae bacterium
AGCCCTATTACTATCAAATTCATGTAGTTATCAAAAAATACATGAATTCAACACATTGAAAATTATAGTGTTATTTTTAGACATTAAAATGTAAATGACTTAAATCAACAGTATTTTGGCTTAGCTTGATGCGTATGGGTTTGCAACCCCGCCCCAAACGTTTGGTATTTACCGTTAGTCAAAATGTTTGCGTTAGGCATGGTTAGCTGTTTAGTTCAGGTATGGTAAAACGTGAGTAACGGGGTTTCAAACCCCGTCACGCCGAACGCCTGAAACGTTGAGGCGGGAAAATGTACCCGCTATTAATTTTTGATCCCGTTAAAAAGGAAGCCCATGCCGTCCCGACGCGTAGCCGCCGAACTTAATGCCGGAACTTACTATCTCACCCTAACTGTTCAACGCTGGTATTATTTGTTTGACCGACATAACCGCTGGCAGATTATGGCCGATTCAATCCGTTATTGCCAAGATAACAAAGGGCTGGAATTGAACGGTTATGTTTTTATGTTAAATCATATCCATCTCATCGTTACTTCCCCCCATATGGCGGGATTTTTACGCGACTTTAAACGCTTTACCACGGCTAAATTCAAGGCCAATCTGGAAGCTACGGAGCCGAGTGTATTGAAACTGTTTATTGATGCACAGGGAAGTTATCGGTTTTGGATGGAAACTAATACCCCAAAGAAAATAGAAAACCCTGCTTTCTATCTTCAAAAACTTAACTATATTCACGAAAATCCGGTACGAAAAGGTTATGTCGCCCGTCCTGAGCATTGGCTGTGGACATCGGCGAACCCGACTTCGCTGCTCCTTACCAAATTAATGACGACATAATATGCCACGCATGACGACGGCATATTGCGGCAAGCGGACAGGGCTTGTGTCCCGTCTCGCGTCCTCCAATCAAAGTAACATCATGAAAATAGCTTTTTCCTTACTGGTATTATGCTTACCGGTTACACTCCTTTACGGGCAGTTTTTTTGGAACCCCGTTGCCTTTGATGATATTTATTTTTTTGATGGCTCGGTACACGAGCAATATCTGGGCAAGGTATTCAGTTTTGATTTACGCTGGTTACCGTATGCCACCTTTGAGTGGACGCGTTCGTTGTTCGGTTTGGAACTGATCTGGTTTCGCTTGGGCAATCTGGCGCTACATCTTGCCACGACCATCACCCTGTTTTTTTTCTTGCGCCGCTTGTTTGCACAGGTTCTTAATGTTAATAACGAAAGCAACGGCACCCTGTCACCGCACTGGCTGGCTTTTTTTTGCGCTTTACTGTTCGCCTTGCATCCGGCCTCGGTTTATACCGCCGCCTACTTAGTTCAGCGTTCCACGTTAATGGCGACGTTGTTTGCCTTACTCACCTTCCGTTTATTTCTGGAAGGCTTGCTTAGAGAAAACCAAGGTTGGCTGCTGGCCTCTGCCGCCACTTATTTGCTGGCGGTACTCTCGAAAGAACATGCCATTATGACACCAGCGGTAACGGTCGCTTTGCTGTTGCTGGTCAACAATCAGCCGATTCGGCAACGACTGCGTTTGCTTTGGCCCACTTTTTTACTTTATGGTTTGATTGGCGGTTTTGTCGTGCTTCAGATCAAATCGAGACATATTTTAGGGCAAGCTTATGAGCCTATAGCCGAAAATTATATGTCCTTGCTGGGGCCTGACTTTAATGTACAGCTTGCCTATCCCTTGTCGGTACTGACGCAATGTTTTTTGTTTTTTAAATACCTGTGGGTGTGGCTTGCACCAAGCCCACTATGGATGTCTGTAGACATGCCGCAAGATTTTGCTCTGCATCTGTGGTCTTGGCCGGAAAGCATCGGTTTGCTTGGTTTTATAACTTACCCCCTTATTGCCTTTCGTTTACTGTTACAAAAAGGCTTAACAGGCTTGTTGGGGTTTGCCTTGCTTTGCCCGTGGCTATTATTTGCCACTGAGCTTTCTACCATTAGAATTCAGGAATCTTTTGTGCTGTATCGCAGTTATCTCTGGATGGCAGGTGCTTTTGCCGCTTTGCCTTTTTTGTGCCAAAAACTAAGCGCCAAACAGGCGGCTATCACCCTGACTTTTATTGCATTATTCTTGATACCTATTTCTTGGCTGCGCCTGACAACCTTTTCTCACCCCTTACTACTTTGGGATGATGCGGCTCGATTGGTTGAAAATACAGATAACAAACGCTTGGGAATAGATAGGATTTATTATAATCGAGGCACCGAGTTAATCAGGGTAAAACACTATGCCGAGGCGATAGAAGACTTAAGCAAAGTCATCAAGATAAACGGCTATCTTGCGGGCTATGCTTATCAGAATCGCGGATCGGCTTATTTTGAAAGTGGGCACTATCGCCTTGCCCTAAACGACTTTAACAAGGCCATCGAATTAGTACCGAATAATTCAAAACATTATCTGGGTAAAGCACGCGCTCTGGAAGCACTTAATGATTCGACTGCTGCTTGGCAAGCTTATAAACAGGCGTGTTTACTGGGGTTGCCAACTGCCTGCCAGAAAACAGAACCCCCACGCGGGGCGGGATTGGCAATCCCGCCCCAAACGTTTGATATTTACCGTTAGAAAAACGAATCAATGCGGTCAAACGAATCAAGAGAATCAATGGTAATCAATGGGGTCGATAATCAATGAGGTCAGACTCGAATACTGCTACCTTAAATTTTAATTCATTTAATAATCAGTTACGCCGAAAGGAATAACCGAAAAGTTGGGCAATGAAGCCAACTTGTAAACCGCCAGGATACTACCTAATGCCAACCTATTTCTATTTTTATCGCAGGTAGAAAAAAACCGCCATAACCTCGCACCGTTTTTACCTACAAAAAAAATACAGGCCACCCCGTGATTAATTATGTAATCTTTTTTCTTTAGTCTTTGCCGCCCTGTAGGCCTTGTCTTTGTTGATATTGTTGGCTACCAACTTTAGACGGGACAAGCAAAAAGGCTTAACCGTCAATACGGTTACCTTAATGATAAAGCATCAAAAGAGACCGTTCGCTGAGCCGAATCGAAGCGAGCAGTCCGCTTCGACTCCGCTCAGCGAACGGCTTAACCTTAAACTGTCCCCCTTAAGTAGACAGCCATATTGTTGGCCAATTCGTGTCTTCGATTGCGCCCTTTTTTACCACTATAGCAAAGGACATAACGTTAGAGAGTGGCTTAGAAGTAAAGCAACATACAGCGCCCTCTCCCTCCGGGAGAGGGCTGAGGTGAAGGTGGTCGAATGTCGCTTTACTTCTACATGGCTCTATAACTGAATACCCCTGTATTCCGTTGGACAATAAAAAACCCGCCAAGCCATACAGCTTGCGGGTTTGTGTACTTCGTTGGGTATTAAAAAACCCTTTTTTGGTGCCGATGGCCGGATTTGAACCGGCATGACTTGCGTCACCACCCCCTCAAGATGGCGTGTCTACCAATTTCACCACATCGGCATAAACATTTTAAACATTTTAAACATTTTAAATATTTTTGTAAGTATTCAAGCCCCCTCGCTATGCTCTCCCCCTTTAAAAAAGGGGGATTGAGGGGGATTTATCTAATAAAATCTCCCCTAACCCCTCTTTATCAAAGAGGGGCACTGAATTAGTTACTTATTTTTATTACTACTTCTTCACTGGCTTTAAGGACAGAATTTTTTTATTTAACTGTCTTCATTTCTTCGGCCTTTGGCACGACTGTTGTTTCTATCTCTGTGCCACTGACTGGCTCAGTTGATTTAACCTCAGGTGTTACAGGTATTTCTTCAGTCTTAATCGCAGGAACTGCGAGATCTGGAGCAACGATTTTTTCGCCAGCAACTTCAGGAAGAGTCGACGTCTCACCCTGAGATTCTGATGTGCCCATTAGATCAAAAGCAACACCTTTATGTCCATTTATGACAGCAAGACCTAAGCTGGTTATAAAAAACAAAGTCGCCATAATGGCGGTAGCCCGAGACAAGAATGATGCCGCGCCTTGTGCACCAAAAACAGAACCGGCAGAACCCGTTCCAAAAGCTGCGCCCGCATCGGCTCCTTTACCTTGCTGCATTAATATTAGGCCAATAATACCTAATCCCAGCAACACATGAATAACGATAATTACCTGATACATGAAAGTCTAAATTGTTCTAAATCGATTGAAAAATCTTTAAAAAGGATTCCGCATCCAACGAAGCCCCACCTATCAAACCGCCATCTATATCCGGCATGGCAAACAAGCCTTTGGCATTATCCGGCTTGGCACTACCACCGTATAAAATTTGTATTTTATCGGCAATAGCCTGATCTTTGGCAGCAATGTACTGGCGAATAGTGTAATGAACTTCCTGCGCTTGCTCATCGCTTGCTGTTTTGCCTGTGCCTATAGCCCAAACAGGCTCATAAGCAATCACTGCGTTATTAAAAGCAGCGATACCGGCTAAATTAATAACGGCATCAAGCTGCTCATTAATCACCGCAAAAGTTTGATCCTGTTCGCGCTGCTCCAGCGTTTCTCCTACGCACAAAACAGGAATAATGTTTTGCTCTTGCGCCTGACAAAAACGTGCAGCCACTGATTCGTTAGTATCGCCGTAGTAACTACGTCTTTCTGAGTGTCCCACCAAGGCATATTGGCAATTAAACTCTTTCAGCATGGAGGCTGAAATTTCTCCGGTATATGCACCTGAAGGTTTGTCTGCAACATTTTGCGAACCTAATGCCAACGGGGTATCTTTAACCAATGCGCTAACGCAAGGCAAGTAAACATAAGGCACACAGACTGCAATATCTGCATTACTTGCCTCTAACCCGGCAATAATTCCTTTTGCAAGTAACTCAGCACTCGCAAGAGTTCCATTCATTTTCCAATTTCCGACAACCAGAGACCGACGCATCAACATTACTCCCACAAAGAACTAAACCGCTTATGATATAGGCTAACAGCTTCTAATTCAAGCATCGATTGATTTCTTAACATCTTCTGCCAATTGTTGAGCATATTTTTTGACCAAATCTGCCTGCTCACCCTCAACCATGACACGAATAAGCGGCTCTGTACCCGAAGCTCTTAGCAGCACCCTTCCGGTATCTCCAAGCTTTTCTTCGATGGCACGGACTGCCTTTTGTATCCCGGCATCGGTGTTTATATCGACCTTTTTAGGGGTTTTGATATTAATCAAAATTTGCGGGTATTTTTGCATACCCGATTTTAATTCATGCAAGCTCTTGCCGCTGTCATGCATTTCCGCCATAACCTGCAAGGCGGCAATAATTCCGTCGCCCGTTGTCGTTTTATCAAGGCAAATGATATGTCCGGAATTTTCCCCGCCTAAAATACCTTTATGCTCACTCATCATTTCCAACACGTAGCGGTCACCCACATTGGCTCTTAGAAGATTGATTCCCAAGCGCTTAAGTCCGTGCTCCATACCCAAGTTAGTCATTAAGGTACCCACGACTGGGCCCGACATCAAGCCTGCATCTAATCTGGCTTTGGCAATAATGTAGATCAGCTCGTCACCATCAACGATTTCACCTTTATGATCAACCATCACCAAGCGATCGCCATCACCATCCAGGGCAATACCTATATCCGCCTTGTTGGCCAATACCGCTGCAACCAGCTTATTCGGCTGGGTTGCGCCGCACTC
>CAIQND010000012.1 GCA_903873045.1 uncultured Methylococcaceae bacterium
AGCTTTTCGTCTTTTAGCATTTGAATAACCTCTTGCAGGTCATCGCGTTTTTTACCGGTGACTCTGACTTTGTCGCCTTGAATGGCCGCTTGCACTTTAAGTTTTTTATCTTTAATTAATTTAACGATTTTTTTTGCCAGCGTGATTTCAAGGCCTTGCTTTAAGGTGATTTCCTGACGCATCAATTTGCCGCTACCTTTGGCATCGCCCACATCCATACAGCCAACGTCAACGCCGCGTCGACTGAGTTTTGTACAAACCACACTGAATATTTGTTGTAACTGAAAGGTGGATTCAGAGATCATAATCAGCTTGTCATCAGTTAGTTCAACGGATGAATCTGTGCCTTTAAAATCAAAACGGGTGGCAATTTCTTTATTCGCCTGATCAATAGCGTTTTTAACTTCGTGGGTATCAAATTCGGAAATAATGTCAAAGGTAGGCATGGCGTTAAGTTAAAAGTAGTTAATGGATAGGATTATTTTACAACGGTTTACAGGCATTGATAACCTCGGTAACGGCTTTAATGCGTAAGCGACGAATGGCTGTGCCGATTTGCACGCCTTGCAGGTCGCTGTTTATAATGGTCGTTATGTCCACAGATGCCGCCGCTTTAGCCGCTCGCTCCAGCATTTTTGCCTGCGGGTAGGGCGCGTGCTCCAAGCCTGTTCGGCCTTTGGCATCCGCTTCACAAGCCAATAAAAAATCAGCTAGCGTATTGTTGGGTTTAAAAGCGCCTAAGGCAATTAAAACATCCGTTAAGGTTGATGCACGTAATTCAAAAACTTTATGGCAATGGGTATGATATTGCATGACGTGCATCGCTAATGCCCTAAATGCGTTAGGCACACGCAAGCGGGCACATAATTTTTCCAGAATGGGCAGGCCGATTTTTTCGTGACCATAATGATGCGGCCAATTTTCTTTTGGGGTCATGCCTTTGCCTAGATCGTGAACCAATGCTGCAAATCTGATTTCAGGGCTGGACGATAAAAGAACCGCCTGTTCCATGCACAACATACTGTGTAAGCCGGTATCAATTTCTGGGTGGTATTGTTCTGGTTGCGGAATGCCAAACAGGGCATTTATTTCCGGGAATATTTTTTCCAGTGCGGTACAGCTTTTTAAGGTATAAAAAAATGCCGAGGGCGATGCTTCTTTAAGTGCCTTAAATAACTCTGCCCATACACGTTCAGGCACCAGATAATCGACTTCTCCGGCCTCAACCATAGCCTGCATCAACTCTCTGGTTTCTTCTGCCAGGGTAAAACCAAGATGTTGGTAGCGAGCCGCAAAACGTGCAACACGCAAGATGCGTACAGGATCTTCAGCAAAGGCCGGTGAAATATGCCTGAAAATTTTATTTTCCAAATCCCGTTGTCCGCCATAAGGATCAATAAGCGCTCCTTCCGGCGTCATTGCTATGGCATTGATAGTCAGATCTCGGCGTATTAAATCCTGTTCAAGACTGACATCAGGCGAGGCATGCACGATAAAACCTTTATAGCCGGGTGCGGTTTTTCGCTCTGTTCTGGCCAGTGCGTATTCATCATGGCTTTGTGGATGCAAAAATACCGGAAAATCCTTGCCAACGGGCTTAAATCCCTGCTTTATCATGGATTTAGGCGTTTCGCCCAGCACTACCCAGTCTTTTTCTATGACTGGAAGCCCAAGCAATTTATCGCGCACTGCACCACCAACCAGGTATATTTGCATTAATTTACTATTAGTTATTTATAGGTTGCGCCTAGAATAGCACAAGCTGAAACAAAACAGCGGCATAAGTCAGAGCGAATGGCTGATGTACACAGAATGATGCTCATGTCGGTTACTAATAATCAAGGATTGTTGTGATAGAAATTTTTTTGGTAAGTATTTTGTTGGGTATCGTCACCGGGTTATTGGCCGGACTATTTGGGATTGGTGGGGGGCTGGTTATTGTACCGGTTCTGGTCATGTTGTTTACGGCGCAAGGTTTCCCGGCGGAGCTGGTGATGCTAATGGCGGTGGCAACCTCCTTGGCAGCGATAATTTTGACCGCCATTGCTTCCGTGTCGGCGCATCACCGATTGGGAGCCGTCGTGTGGGCCAAAGTATTCTCCTTAAGCCCCGGGATTATAATCGGTGCTGCGCTGGGTGCCGTGGTTGCCAAGCACATAAGTGGCGATACGTTGCGCTACATTCTGGTGGTTTTTTTATTATACGTCGGATTACAAATGGCTTTTCAGGTAAAGCCAAAACCTGGGAAGGTAACACAATCCAAGGCGTTGGATTTTTTGGTAGCCAACTTTATTGGATTGCTGTCGTCCATTGTTGGCATAGGAGGCGGTACGCTCACCGTACCTTATTTGGTCAGTGGTCAAATGCTGATGCGCAATGCGGTAGCGGTAGCAAGTGCTTGTGGTTTACCGATAGCGGTTGCCGGCACCGTCAGTTATGCCTTGTTGGGCTGGAATGCCACACAGCTGCCTGAATGGAGTCTGGGTTATGTCTATCTGCCCGTCTTTATAGGGACAGGTTTGAGCAGTATTATGACTGCACCGATCGGTGCAAAACTGGCTAACAAGCTGCCGGCTGCAAAATTAAAACGTTACTTTTCGATGTTGCTTTTTATTATGGCCGCCAAGTTGATGTGGCATTAACAGTCAGCTAACTGATTGTAAGTATTTAGTCCCCCTCTTTGTAAAAGAGGGGTTAGGGGAGATTTTATTAGATAAATCCCCCTCAATCCCCCTTTTTCAAAGGGGGAGGCGAATAATTACAACTGCTTAATTCCGTGAGAGTCCATTTCAGATTAATCATTAAAAATTACCCTACAAAGTTCAGGTACATCAACGGAATAAATCACTCGTCGACTGGTACTGCTATAATCATTATAGCAACCAACAACGAGCGATAATGCAGGCGGTATTGAGTTTTGGCAATCGCATTTGCAGAGCGTAGATTAATCATTTGAATGGCAGGATAAATGTAGCATTATGACAGAAAAAAAACACACCAATGACGAGCAATGGCAGGATAAATTAACATCGGAACAATTTAGTATTTGTCGCTTAAAAGGCACCGAAGCCCCTTTTACAGGGAAATACAACGACTGTAAAAAGGCGGGTATTTATCATTGTATTTGTTGCGGTACGCCATTATTTGATTCTGATACCAAGTACGATTCCGGTTCAGGTTGGCCCAGTTTCTGGGCTGATTTACCCGAAGGCAGTGTTGCAGAGCATGTTGATACCAGCCATGGGATGCGTCGAGTTGAAGTGACCTGTCGCGTTTGTGATGCACATTTGGGTCATGTGTTTGAAGATGGCCCGCAACCCACCGGTCTAAGGTATTGCATTAACTCCGCCGCACTGGATTTAAAAGAAAAATCATGAGTGCCCGGCAACAGGTTCAAAACTTGCTGGATTTTATTGATGCCAGCCCCAGTCCCTGGCATGTGGTTAACAGTGTTGTCATTCAGTTGGCAGCTTTTCAGTTTGTAAAGCTGGATGAAACAGACCAATGGGACTTACAACCGGGAGGGCGTTACTATGTTATCCGTGATGATTCCTCCATCGTTATTTTTGTGCAGGGGCAAAAACCGCTAGTTGAAACGGGTTTTAAAATCATCGGCGCACATACCGATTCCCCCGGCCTAAGAATAAAACCCAATGCCGGTACGGGGTCGGATGGTTTGCTAAGACTCGGCGTAGAGATTTATGGTGGCCCTATTCTGGCAACCTTTACGGATCGGGATTTAAGTCTGGCCGGAAGGATCAGTTATAAAGACGATAACAATACCATGGTTAGTCGGCTGGTTAACTTTGACCGGCCTTTATTACGATTACCCAATCTGGCTATTCACATGAATAGAGCCGTTAATGAAGACGGCTTAAAACTCCATAAGCAAAATGAATTACCCTTGATTTTATCGGAATTGGCAGAAGAATATTTATCGAAAGCTTATTTTTCACAACTTCTTCAGCAGCAAGCCGCGTGTGAATCCGAGCGCATTTTATCTTGGGACATGGCCGTGTATGATACCCAAAAAGGTGTTTTTTGGGGGGCGGAAAACGAGTTTTATGCGGATAGTCAGCTCGATAATTTAGCCTCTTGCCACGCCGCGTTACAGGCTTTGCTGGATGAGGCCGTGTTGGAAAATGATCATACCCTGGTTTGCGCCTTTTTTGATCATGAAGAAATTGGCAGTGAAAGCAATAAAGGCGCAGATGGCAGCTTTTTGGCGGATGTGCTGCAACGTATTGCTTTAGCGACTGAAAAAAATAAAGACGATTTTGCCAGGGCCCTGGCAAAAAGTTTTATGATTAGCGCAGACATGGCGCATGCCTATCAACCCAATTTTCCGTTAGCTTACGATGCAGAACATAAAGTGGCCGTAAACAAAGGCCCAGTGATCAAAGTTAATGCCAATCATCGTTACAGCACAGAAAGTATTTCACAGGCCTTGTTTGTTGACTGGTGCGAGCAGGCGGGTGTGCCTTATCAAAAATATTCGCACCGTACAGACCTGGCTTGCGGCAGTACCATTGGCCCGATAACCTCAGCCAGATTGGGGATTCGTTCGGTTGATGTCGGCAATCCACTATGGGCCATGCATAGTATCAGGGAAAGCGCCGGTGTATTGGATCATGCTTATATGATAAGAGTACTGAAAAAGTTTTTATCAGTGTCAGTTTAGCCGTTATAGAATAACAGAAGATTTAGCTAATAAAATCTCCCCTAACCCCTCTTTTTCAAAGAGGGGACTGAATCGTTACGTTGCTTTAGGTGATTTCTGGAGAATATTTTACCCATTAAAAGTAGGATTTTCCCAATCAAGTAAACGATTGGATTCGTCTAATTGGTAAGTTCTTTCGCAGAAATAACATTAAACTATGAATAGCCTATTAACCACACATGAGCAGCAATATACAGGTATCGTTACCGTAGAGACGCGATTTATCGCGTCTCTATTTATCGCGTCCCTACATCCGAAAACCCACGGGTTATCATTTAGACGCGATAAATCGCGTCTCTACGGAGATTAATTTATGGTTGATAGGTATAAGGTTATTTCTGCGAAAGAACTTACCCATTAGACGAATCCAATCGTTTGCTTGATTGGGAAAATCCTACTTTTAATGGGTAAAATATTCTCCGGAAATCACCTTAAACTATGAACAATGAATAGCCTATTAACCACACATGAGCAGCAATATACAGGTATCGTCAACGTAGAGACGCGATTTATCGCGTCTTTATTTATCGCGTCCCAACATCCGAAAACTCGAAAACC
>CAIQND010000013.1 GCA_903873045.1 uncultured Methylococcaceae bacterium
ATACAGGTATCGTCACCGTAGAGACGCGATTTATCGCGTCTCCGCGATTTATCGCGTCTCTATTTATCGTGTCCCTACCGAAAACCCACGGGTTATCCATTTAGACGCGATAAATCGCGTCTCTACGGAGATTAATTTATAGTTGATAGGTATAAGGTAATTTCTGCGAAAGAACTTACCCATTAGACGAATCCAATCGCTTGCTTGATTGGGAAAACCCTACTTTTAATGGGTAAAATATTCTCCGGAAATCACCTAACAACTTTAAAATAAAAAGACTATACTCAGTCAATTTGAACTTTCGGCATCAACAAACCAATGAAATTAAATCTCGAAAAAATAAAGGGGTGTAGCATCCTGTTTATTCAGGAAGAAAGAATAGACGCGCATAATTCAGGTGAATTAAAGGAATATATTCTGCATTTGATAGAACAGGGTGAAGTCAATATTGTTGTGCAACTGGAAAATGTACGTTTTATAGATAGCTCAGGTTTAGGTGCCTTGCTATCAGGCTATAAAAATGCGGCTGCTAAATCGGGTAAACTGACCTTGGTATCTTGCAAGCCACAAGTATTATCAATGTTTGAACTAACTCGGTTAAACAGGGTTTTTGAGATTTATACCGATTTAAATGAAGCGTTTGAAAACGAAACTTAAGAGGTATTTATGTGTAATTCGGTTCTACAGGTTGATGTAATCATTCCGACACAAACCAAATATCTGGATTTGATTGGTAGCATTGGTGAACATATCGCCAAAGATATCGAACACTTTTCTGGTGACCGGGAAGCGTTGGCTTATCATTTAAACCTGGTATTAACCGAAGCCACTACAAATGCCATTAAACATAGCGCCCTAATGACTCCAAAAGACACAGTCAGAATAACTATCCATATTCAGGATAATGAGCTGAATATCAAGGTTTATGATCATGGGCAGGGTTTTGATCTTGAAACCGTGCCCTTGCCTGATTTTGACCAACCTAAAGAAAATGGAATGGGGCTGTATTTTATCAGAACCTTAATGGATTCGGTGACTTACACCAAGCAGGATGATTGCAATGTTTTGGAAATTATAAAGCATCTATAACGCAACGTTTCAGGTTTTAAACACAACTGAAAGTCAATAATTTAAACGGTAAATAAATGGACATGCAATCAACTCAACCCACCCCATCCTGGACTGCTTCTTTTCAAAAAATCGCTGAACGGGCTTTGGGCAAGGACACCGGTCAACAATTATGGCAAAAATATCAATCCGCTTTACCGACTAACTACCCAGCGTTGGTATCACCGCGTTATGCTTTAAAAGATCTGCTGCATCTTGAACAACTATCCACCTCAAAAAGCCACGCTATCAGTCTGCTTAAACCTTATAAAGAAATAACGGATTACCGGTTGCATTTTTACAGTCAACAGGCACATTTTCTGGATGAATACCTGCCGGTTCTGGAAAATATGCACCTACGAGTCATCGATCAGGTTCAGTTTCCCATCACCCTTAACGGCACCACGCAATTTATTAGAAGCTTTACCATTAAAACAGCAACAAACCAATGTATCCCTTTAAGTCGTGTTAACACCCCATTACTAAAAACCATTCAAGTCATACTGGACGGCAAAAGTAATAATGATGCACTTAATAAACTGTTGGTGTTAACCGGCATGGCTTGGCAAGAAATTGATGTGCTGAGGGCTTATCGAAATTATTATTTACAACTGGGGCATCAAACGTCCCGTGCCACAGTTCATCATGCCTTAATCAATAATCCTGTTGTTGCTTTGTGCCTGTTTAATTATTTTGAAGCCCGCTTCAGACCTAATCCGGATTGGAGTGAACCGGTACTCAGGGAAGAACAGGCCTTATTTCCCTTGCGCCTGCAATTACTGGACAGCATGGCTACTGTTTCTGATATTAATGATGACCGGATTTTACGCACCCTGTTTAATCTGATTGATGCAACGATGCGCTGTAATTTTCATTTACGGCGTAACCTGAATGATGATGATTATTTTGTTGCCTTCAAAATTAATAGCTTAGGGGTTATCGACATGCCCTCCCCTAAACCGAAAAACGAGATTTATGTCCATGCCGTTGATATGGAAGGTATTCATCTGCGTGGTGGTAAAATTTCGCGGGGTGGAATACGGTGGTCTGACCGTCCCGATGATTTTAGAACGGAAATACTGGGACTGATGCAAACCCAGATCAGCAAAAATGCCTTAATTATTCCGACCGGCGCTAAAGGTGGTTTTGTATTAAAGAAAAACTTCTTAAAATTCTCGCCCCAAGGCTTTAGTCTAGACCTAAAAGAAGCGGGTAAAAAAGCTTACATTACCCTGATGCACAGCCTGTTGGATTTAACCGATAATTATACGGATGGCGCAATCGCCCGATTGCAGAACATCGTCAGTTATGATGATCCCGATCCCTATTTAGTCGTGGCTGCCGATAAAGGGACGGCGAGTTTTTCAGATATTGCCAATGCCGTTTCAGCCGATTATCAATTCTGGTTGGGCGATGCGTTTGCCAGCGGGGGTTCCAAAGGGTATGACCACAAAGCACTGGGCATTACGGCTCGCGGGGCTTGGAAATGCGTACAACGGCATTTTCAGGAATTAGGTAAAGACATACAAAACGAAACCTTTACCGTGCTGGGTATTGGCAGCATGGATGGCGATGTTTTTGGTAATGGGATGTTATTGTCGCCCTGTATCCGTTTAGTGGCTGCTTTTAGTGGACAACATATTTTTATTGACCCCACCCCATCGGCCAGCCCTGCCCTGTTTAATGAACGCAAGCGCTTATTTAAATTACCGGGCTCAAGCTGGAATGATTATGACCGGACACTGATTTCTGAAGGCGGTGGCGTTTACTTTCGGTCAGACAAAGATATTCCGGTTTCAGCCGAGTTAAAAAAATGGCTGGGCATACGTTACAAAACACTGGATGGAGAATCCCTGATACGTTACCTGTTGGCGGCTCCGGTAGACTTATTATGGTTGGGCGGTATCGGCACCTACGTTAAAGCCAGCACTGAAAAGCACGAAGACGTTGGTGACCACAGCAATGATAATGTGCGCGTGGATGCCGTCAATCTGGGTGCCAGGGTCGTTGGTGAAGGTGCAAATCTGGGCTTTACGCAAAAAGCGCGTATCGAATACAGCTTGCGCGGTGGCCGTATTAATACCGATGCAGTTGATAATTCAGCGGGTGTCGATACCTCTGATCATGAAGTTAATTTAAAAATTCTGCTCACCGGTTTACAAAAGAAACACGTTATCACTGACTATCAACCGTTATTTATCAGTATGACCGACGCTGTTTGCCAACAGGTATTAGCCAATAATTATGCCCAGAGCCTTTGTTTATCATTAGAGCAATTACGCAGTGCCGATAATGCCCCCACTTTTTTGCAACTGGCAGAACGCCTGGAAGCCGTTGGCTTTTTGGATCGGGTGGTTGAATCTTTCCCGCCCGGAAAAACCATTTTAGCCCGGTCTGGACAACTAATAACCCGTCCTGAACTTGCCGTGTTAATGGCTGCCAGTAAAATGTACTTAACCCGGCAAATACAAGATCAAACCGCTTTGCTACATGATGAATGCTGTGCTTGTTATTTACAGGCTTATTTTCCCGAGCAGGTTAATGCGCATTATAAAAATGACTTATCCGCCCATCCTCTGGCCAGTGAAATTAAAGCCACTATCGTCAGTAATAAAATAATCAATCAAGCGGGATGCAGCTTTTTAAGTCTGGATAGCGACAGCGAAAACGCCAACATATTGGATCATGTTGGTTGTTATCTGACTTTTGACCGGGTTTTGGACGGTGATGCACTGCGTGAGTCAATTTATGCGCTGGACAATAAAATACCGGCAACTACTCAATATCACTATTTGAACCAGCTTGAAAAAATGCTCACCGATTTTTGTCGCTGGGCTTTATTGCATAATAAAACCATACGCCCGGATACCCAAACCATTAATTGTTACAGCCGCTATTTACAAGACTTTAAGTATTATTTTAATCAACAAGAGAGCCTTCAACGTAAACAACAAATAGAAACCTACCGCCAAGAAGGCTGTTCAGAAGCACTCGCACAAAAGCTGATGTTTATATCCAACCTTAATGATTTCCCGTTTATCGTTTCGTTATCCGCTGAAACCGCAACCGACTTTGTCACCGTCTACACGTTGTTGAACGAAATCACCGGTTATCTGGGCTTGCATGAAGTCTACGAGCAACTGGCAAAAATGCCTCCGCATGATTATTGGGAGCAAAAAGTGTCAACTGATTTACAGGCGGATATAAAACGCATCTTATGTCTGTTGATTAACAACATTCTGTTAAGCACTGCGGCAAACTGTGCAGACTACTTCGATTTACCCGCTGAAAAACAAAAAATCAATCAATACCGACGAATTTATCAAGAAATCAAGTCGATTTTTCCGATAAACCTGATGCCTTATATTGCGTTAACCAAGGCACTGGAGAAGTTGGTTGCCAGGATTGAGTAATACTTAAGGTGGTTATCTAGAAAAAACTTACCCATTAGGCGTACTTTTAATGGGTAAAATTATTCTTCAAAAATCACCTAACGCCATTCGAACAACATCAATCAGCAGGTCTTGGATTTATATAATCTTCGTTGTATAGACGATCTACTTTAACAAAGGTAAAATGGAATTTTTTAGAACTTTTTTAAATTGATGAAATACGCCTATGAAGACCTCAGTCCAGAGCAATTTGAGAACCTTATAGTGTTGTTATGTAAACGTTTACTCGGAATATCTGTACAAGGTTTTTCAAAAGGGCCAGACGGTGGACGTGATGCTAAATTCGTAGGAACCGCAGAAATTTTCCCCAGTAAATCTGCTCCTTGGAATGGGACGGTCATCATACAAGCTAAGCATACTAACGGATATAACAAAAAGTTCTCTGAATCTGACTTTTTTTGTAATTCTGGAGTAAATACTGTAATTGGTAAAGAGATTCCTAAAATCAAGAAGCTTAAAAATAACAAGCAACTTGATCATTACATGTTGTTCGCAAATAGAGGCTTGGCAAGTAACGCGGAAAGCGAAATTCGTGCGCATATATCTACACAATGCAATATCCCAGAAGAGTCTATTCATCTTTGTGGCACCGGACAACTAGAACTCTATTTTAAAGATTTTCCAGAAGTGCCAAAATTGGCGCAACTTGACCCAATAGATTCACCGCTCATTGTTAGTCCTGATGACTTGGCTGAAGTCGTACTGGCTTTCGCACTGAACAAGGATACTGTTCAAGAATTCCTTGATGACCCACCAACACCTCGTGTTCCTTTTGAACAAAAAAATACACTCAATAATATGAGTGCTGAATATGCCAAAGCCCAACGGACACGCTATTTAAAAGATACAGCCCAGATTAAAACATTTCTAGCTGCACCAGAAAATATGGTATTGCTTGGCCTGTATGAAACTGTAGTTGATGAGTTTAACTTTAACATTATTGCCAAGCGCAAAAATTACCAGTCTTTTGACGAAGTTATGAATTATCTTACAGATTTACTTTTTAATCGTGACCCTGTTTTGCGACAACATAAAAAATTAACCAGAACTATGCTTTTCTACATGTACTGGAACTGTGATATTGGGGAGACTAGCGATGCTGAGACCGACTAAGCACTCGCATCCTGATAGGACGGTGATCAATGTCTCACTGTTACTACTGGTACGCCTTAAAAAACAACGTGTGGAAGATTATTCTGCGCTACGAAATTACGTAAAAAATTCAGTTGCTGGGGGCGATGTGTTGTTTTTGCCTGCGCTGAACTTTCTTTTTCTTATGGGTTTAATTGACTACCGACCTAAAACGGATGCTGTGGAATATGTAGGATCAAATGAAATTATCTAAACTATATTCCAATAATCCTGAACTCTTTGAAACAGTTGACTTTATTTCTGGCTTAAATGTTGTTATGGCTGAAATTCGACTACCAGAGAATAAAAATAAAGATACACATAATTTAGGGAAAACTACGCTTGGGCGTTTACTTGATTTCTGTCTTTTATCTGGACGTGATAAAGATTTTTTTTTATTCAAGCACGCTGATTTATTTAAGGACTTCATTTTTTTTCTTGAAATCGAATTATTAGACAGCTCTTTTGTAACTATACGCCGCTGCGTTAAAGATGCATCAAAAATTAGTTTCAAAAAAAATCAAGTAAGCCACCAAGATTTTTCTATGCTTTCAGATCAGCAATGGGATCATTTCAATATTCCATTCGACCGAGCAAAGAGTCTGTTGGATGGTATTCTTGATTTACACTCACTTAAGCCTTGGGAATTTCGTCAAGGATTAGGTTATCTTCTAAGGTTACAAGATGATTATAAAGATGTATTCAAGCTATCTGGTTTTTTAGGAAGGCACGTTTACTGGAAACCCTACTTAGCCCATACTTTGGGGTTTAATGCTGATGTCGTTGAAAAATTCTACAAGAAAGAAGAAGAGCTTAAGGAAAAGGAAAGGCTAGAGAATACAATTAACAAAGAACTTGGGGGATCAATCGAAGATATTAGTAAGATTGAGGGCATACTACTCTTGAAGCAAAAAGATGCCGAAAAAAAACAGAATTTGCTTGATGCATTTGATTTCCGTACTGAGGACAAAAATAAAACAAAACAGTTGGTTGAAGATATAGATGAATGTATCGCTACGCTAAATGCGGAAAGATACTCGCTTAATCAAAACAAGAAGAAAATTTTTTCCTCTTTGGCAGAGGAAAAAATATTGTTTAATCCAGATGAAGCACAAAAGTTATTTGAAGAAGCTGGCATTTTTTTTCAAGGTCAAATTAAAAAAGATTTCCAGCAATTGATCGCTTTCAATAAGGCTATTACGGATGAAAGACGCGTATATCTTCTTGAAGAACGAGGCGAAATTGAAAATGAGTTGACGCGTGTGAATGCTGAGCTAAACAGTCTTGGTAGGCGTCGCTCGGAAACATTATCGTTTTTGAGCGACACAGATGTTTTCAGTAAATACAAGCAAGTGACAGATGAGCTGGTTACCCTCAAAGCTGATATAACTTCACTTGAGCGGCAACGTGGTTTTCTGCATCGTCTTCAAGAATTACGTTCTGAGATTCGGGCTTTAAGTGAAGAAAAAGGGCATTTGCAATCTCAAATAGAAAAAGATGTCGGAAAACAGAACTCAGATCCAACAAGCTTGTTTTCTTCGATTCGAGTATTTTTCAGTGAAATCGTTGAGGAAGTTATTGACCGCAAAGCTTTATTGAGTGTTTCTCCAAACCAACAAGGTCATCTCGAATATAAAGCAGAAATTCTTGATGATTCAGGTAATTCGACCAGTGCTGATAAAGGAAACACCTACAAAAAATTACTTTGTATTGCTTTTGATTTGGCTATCCTTAGAGCGCATCTTGATAAAAAATTCCCTCGATTTGTGTTCCACGATGGCGTCTTTGAATCATTGGATGATCGGAAAAAGAAAAATTTACTGACAGTAATTCGACGATACACTGATCTTGGACTTCAGCATGTTATAACACTAATCGATTCCGATCTTCCTATACGGTACAAAAATGATTCCCCTATGTTTGATGAAGGAGAGGTCGTCTTGCTATTACATGATGAAGATCAACAAGGCAGAATTTTCAAAATGAGAGAGTGGTGATTCATCATAGATTAGAGTGTAACCTCAATTTTCAAGGGTAAAAATGAAACACAACCGTTTTTTCAGTAACGACACGCTAACAATTATGATGTGGCTTTTAATCACCCATTCCTTAAATACATTGGCCGATAACACCTGGAGCTATCATCAAGAAAGCGACAGCTTAACCAATCAAACTTATAGCTTTGCCCAATCCCCCCTGCCCCGCCCCGGTCTTTATGACGATATGATGCTGGAAATTGTTTGCAAGGAC
>CAIQND010000014.1 GCA_903873045.1 uncultured Methylococcaceae bacterium
TGCCAGTAGCACCAGCTCTGATTCAAGCAGCAGTTATAGCGCACCTGCCAGTAGCACCAGCTCTGATTCAAGCAGCAGTTCTAGCGCACCTGCCAGTAGCACCAGCTCCGGCTCAAGCAGCAGCTATAGCGCACCTGCCAGTAGCACCAGCTCTGATTCAAGCAGCAGTTATAGCGCACCTGCCAGTAGCACCAGCTCCGGCTCAAGCAGTAGTTCTAGCGCACCAGCACCAGCATCGACACCAACAACACCAGCACCAACAACAAAATCTAGCTCAAAGGAAGGCTCATCATCAGACAATAGTGTGAACACAACGAATCCATAGTATAAAGAAATATCTTTCATTTCTTGATTTACATTTTTCGCAATTACAGTCACGTAGATCAGGTTACGACCTGAAGCGTGACAGTAGTTGCGACTCCGTCTGAAACGTTTAAAGGCTTCGTTAGCTTTCAAAACGTAAGTGGCGGGATTGACAACCTCATGCCACACTATTTTGAGGTTGAATATGATCAGGCAAGGTAATGTAAAACGTAGAGAGGATAAACGTAATTTTAAGCGGCTTCGTTTATCCCTATCAGCCACAAGCTAGTTTTTAGCTACCCACTAAGCAGGGACTGTCTTTTGTTTCAACACGTTAGATAGACGGCAACTACCTTTGCTCTTTCTGGGTTCGTCATGATTTTTCAGAGTCAAAAATGTCCCGCCTTAGTGGGTAGCCAGCCCTCTCCCTCTGGTAGAGAGCGGGGGTAAGGGCATATAAATGGTCAAGTTATTTTATGCACACTCCTTAGGAACGAGCACGAAATAACTTAAGCAACTTTAATTTTACCCCCCCCCTAACCTCCCTTTTACAAAGGGGGAGTTAGATATTAATTGGTTACATTATTTCATGCTCATTCCTTAGCGACTTTTAAATCAATAAAATTCTCGGTATGCGAGCAAGAAAACTCGGCATTTTTACGGTAATGTGAACAGCCCCAAAACTGTCCGGAAGGCCCGTTTCTTAAGATCATTTTTCCACTGCATTTGGGACAAACCGGCTCAACATAATCGCAACGCTTATTTTCACAAACCCGAAACCGGCCTTTCTCCTTCAAGCCATTGCCACACCATTGACAGGCGGCTTGGGCATGGTTACATAGCGGGTATTGGCTACATCCCAAAAAACTGCCATATTGGCTATCCTTGAGTATCATGTAGCCGGTTTTACACCGACTACAGACAACATCGGCCAGTTTCTCCTGAAATTTATCACCGGTAAATTCGTCACAGAGAACTTCATACTTTTTATCGATCAGCTCTCTGACAAAATCAGAGGCTTTAGTGGCATCGCTGACCAGATATACATGCTGCTTGGCTCGGGTCAAGGCCACATAAAACAAACGCCGTTCTTCAGCATGAGCAAAAGCTTCCGCTTTAGGCAACAAGAGATTCACTAACGGATGCGTCGTTTTTTCCGAGGGAAAACCCTGTTTGCCTTTTTCAAGTCCCAGTATGATCACATAATCGGCTTCTTTGCCTTTGGACGCATGCACACTCATAAATTGCAGTTTTAATTTCGGGTATTGCCGCGTCAGAGTCGATAAATCCGGTTTTCTAAAATTGAACCTGGCCAAAATAAGCACGCTGGCCTGCACACCGGTTTTACCATTAATGGCTGATAACGCGGCATTCAAGCCGACCTGATCCTGTGGGGTTCTAATTAACGAAACCGCCGCGTGTTCGACGAGGGTATGACTTTGGATCTTCTTGGCGATTTGCGTTGAATTTTGCATGACAAAGCGCGAGGCGACAGCACCGATTTTGTTATTAAAACGAAAGGTTTTATCCAGTATGCTGGTCGCGGTGTAACCAAAATGTGCCTCAAAGTCTTTGGTGATATTGACA
>CAIQND010000015.1 GCA_903873045.1 uncultured Methylococcaceae bacterium
AGCTTATCCAGTAGTACCAAATTATGCCCCCACGGTAATTGTGCAACAGTCTGTTGCACAAACTCGGCATCTGACCATGCTTCGGCAAAGGCACGCATATACTTTAGGTTTCGCGGCGAAAAACCTTTCATCTGTGGAAAGGCGGTGCGTAAATCGTGAGCAAGTCGTTCGATGACTTTTGCGCCCCAGCCTTGTTCATTTGCCTGCTCAAGATGTCTTGCCCTATTTGCCAATACAATAACACCAGCTCCTTATTCACCTGCAATGTTGCCCGTTGCTGGGCGGCGTGAATGCGCTGTTTTAAATCTTTGAGCCATTCAGTATATTGCTGTGGCATTTGCTCTAACGCTGCGTGTTGTTTGTTCATCGCTATAGCTCCTCAATTTTAAATTCACTATAACCTTCATAGTAATAGCTGATATCAATGCCTTTCATAAACAGCGCACGATCATCAATTTCATGGATGAGTGCTCGCTTGAGCAGGGCTTTAATTTCAATATCTTTCACCACGCTGCGTTGCATCGCCGATAGGTAATCATCTTTGTCTACCAAATTCCAATCGACCACCTGTTTGATTTCTGTTTTGAGTATGAGGTCAAGCCATATACGAGTAGCACGACCGTTCCCCTCTCGAAACGGGTGGGCAATATTCATCTCCACATATTTTTCGATGATTTCATCAAAACTGCTTTGGGGCATGTTGTCGATATGCGCTAACGACTGAGGTAAATACATCAACCGCGCAAAAACGGTTGTACCTTTAGCGATATTCACGTCACGGATTTTGCCCGCAACATCATAAATATCTTCAAATAAATAGGCATGGATGAAAGAAAGCCCTGCGAATGTACCGATTTCCACCGTGGTAATATCGCCAGAATCAAAAAGCTGCTTGGCTTTTTGTTTGCTGATTTTTTCTTCGGCTTTTACCAGCTCAACCTGATTGGGTGATGTTGTGTTATTTTCTAGGATCATGCGACATCTCCCTCAATCTCCGCAACAATGGCATCAATTTCGGCACGTAGCTGGTCAATCTTGGCTACCGTGGTTTTAAGCTCGGCATTCAGCTTGGTAATATTAATCACCTCGCGGGTATCTTTGGTTTCCACATAAGAGCTTACCGATAGGTTGTAGTCGTTGGCGGCTACCGCAGCGTTTTCCACCGATTTAGCAAAGTGTTCAACATCATTTTTACTATCAAACGCTGCCATAATTTGCGTGATGTGTTCATCGGTGAGCGTGTTGTTATTGGTTGCTTTTTTAAACAAACCGCTGGCATCGATAAACTGGGTAAGGTTGTCGGTTTTGTGTTTGGAAAGCACCAAGATATTAACAGCAATGGTGGTGCCAAAAAATAAGTTGGGCGCTAAAGAAATAACAGTTTCGACATAGTTGTTATCCACCAAATAGTGGCGGATTTTCTGCTCGGCACCGCCCCGGTAAAAAATACCGGGGAAGCAGACAATCGCCGCGCGGCCTTTGCTGGATAAATAACTCAGCGCATGGAGCACAAAAGCAAAATCGGCTTTGGATTTGGGTGCTAACACACCGGCGGGGGCAAAGCGTTCATCATTAATCAGGGTTGGGTCGTCGCTGCCTATCCAGTTTATCGAATAGGGCGGATTAGACACAATGGCATCAAAAGGTTTGTCATCGCCAAAATGCGGATCTAACAGCGTGTTGCCCAGCGCTATATTAAACTTGTCGTAGTTAATGTTGTGCAGAAACATATTCATACGCGCAAGGTTGTA
>CAIQND010000016.1 GCA_903873045.1 uncultured Methylococcaceae bacterium
CGCAAAGTGTTATCTTTGCAGAAGCTGAAAATAGATTACATGCACAAAAAGCACTACTGGAATTTCTCCTGTGCAAAAAATAACGTTAAAATTAGCGTTACCAACTGACTCACACAGAATAACTCCGTGAAAACTTTACTCCGTGCTTTTTTTATCCTGATACTCTCTTGGGCTTCGGCGCAGGCTGAAACCGTTTATGTGGCTGACGATCTTAATTTATCGTTAAGAAATGAAGCCAATGCCCAAAGTAAAATCCTGCAATCGCTGCCTACGGGAGCGCCGCTGACGGTCATTGATAAACCAAAAAAATCTGAATTTATTCACGTTCGTCTACTTGATGGCTCCGAAGGTTACATTAATTCGCGTTATACCAAAAAACAGGCACCCGCAGTTAACCCTAAAGATAATGCAGGCAAAACCCTAACCTTGGTACAGTCTGAAAATGCCGCACTGCGAGCTGAACTAGCGACACTAAAAGAAGCGGTTACACCGGGATCATCCCTGGAAAAGTCTTTAGCGATCGAACGTGATCAGTTAGCCCGCGAACTTAATGAAATCAAAAAAACGGCTGGCAGTTCGATACAATTAAAAAATGAACGCGACGAACTTCAAGAACGGGTCGTTAATGTTGAACGGGAATTGCAGCAGTTCAAACTTGAAAATCAGGTGCTCAAAGACACCGCAGGTCAGGACTGGTTTTTATACGGCGGTTTACTCTCGCTTGCCGGTGTTCTTTTAGGCTTTATCTTGCCCAAACTCGGCTGGCGACACAAAAGCAGTTGGGATTCATTTTAATAAAGGTGCAAGGGTAAAGGTTAAAAAAGCCCATTCCTTGCATCTTTCACCTCGTAACTTTTACCTTAACACCAGGAATCGACCACATGGCTCATTCAGATGATCACAACACCCGCCCCTTTTCTTCACTCGTTGTTGACGGCATGGAACGCGCACCCAGTCGCGCCATGTTGCACGCCGTTGGTTTTAAAAATGAAGATTTTAAAAAACCGCAAATAGGCATTGCCTCGACTTGGAGCATGGTCACTCCGTGCAATATGCACATCAACAAACTGGCTGATTCTGCGGCAACCGGTGTTGACAACGCCAATGGTAAAGCCGTTATCTTTAATACCATCACCATATCTGACGGTATTTCAATGGGTACGGAAGGCATGAAATATTCGCTGGTTTCCCGCGAAGTGATTGCTGATTCTATTGAAACCGTAGTCGGTTGCCAAGGCTTTGACGGCATTGTTGCGATTGGCGGCTGCGATAAAAATATGCCCGGTTGCATGATTGGCATATCACGCCTGAATCGTCCCGCCATTTTTGTGTACGGCGGCACTATTATGCCCGGTTGTCATAAAGACAAAAAACTGGATGTAGTTTCTGTTTTTGAAGCCGTCGGTGCCAGAGCCAATAACCAAATCGATGATGCCGAACTGGCTGAAATTGAAGCCAAAGCCATTCCAGGTGCCGGTTCCTGCGGCGGCATGTACACGGCCAACACCATGGCTTCGGCCATTGAAGCACTGGGCATGAGCCTGCCTAACAGCTCGGCCCAAGCCGCTATTTCAATAGACAAAAGACTGGACTGCGAACGTGCAGGTGCTGCCGTTCTGGAATTGATAAAAAACAATATCAAACCCAGCGACATCATGACCAAAGCGGCATTTGAAAACGCCATTACCATTGTCATTGCACTGGGCGGCTCAACCAATGCCGTATTGCACATTCTGGCGATGGCCAATGCCGGTAACGTCGACATAACACTGGATGACTTCACTCGCATCGGTAAGCGTGTACCTATGTTGGCGGATTTAAAACCCAGCGGCCGTTACCTGATGACTGAATTAATTGAAATCGGCGGCATTCAACCGTTGATGAAAATCTTGCTGGACAAAGGCTTACTGCACGGCGACTGCTTAACCGTAACCGGAAAAACGCTGGCAGAAAATCTGGCCGATGTTAAACCGTATCCTGAAGGCCAGGACGTGATTCACTCGCTGGATAACCCGATTAAAAAAGACAGTCATTTAGTCGTTTTATATGGCAATCTGGCACCGGGTGGCTCAGTTGCAAAAATTACCGGTAAAGAAGGTTTGCGCTTTGTCGGCACCGCCAAAGTATTTGATGCCGAAGAACAAGCGCTACACAGCATATTAAACGGCGACATCGTTAAAGGTGACGTGATTGTTATTCGCTACGAAGGCCCCAAAGGCGGCCCCGGTATGCGTGAAATGCTCTCCCCGACTTCCGCCATTATGGGCAAAGGTTTGGGTAAAGAAGTGGCCTTGATTACCGATGGCCGTTTTTCCGGCGGCACCCACGGCTTTGTAGTCGGACATATTACCCCTGAAGCCTACGTCGGTGGCCCGTTAGCGATCATTGAAAATGGCGATACCATCATTATCGATGCAGAAACCAACGAACTGAAACTGGTTATTACCGAACACGAAATTGCTCAACGCCTTGAATCATGGACTCAACCTGCACCGCGTTATACCCGTGGCGTATTGGCAAAATATGCCAAGCTGGTAAGTTCGGCGTCGTTGGGGGCGGTTACGGATTTGTTGGATTGATTGTAGGATACTGATTAGGTTACGGTTATCACCTAACCCAATCAACTCTGCTTACCAAAACCTTTGTAAAGGAATATCATGATCACCGCATTTAAAACTGAACAATTAGGGATTGGTTTTGATTTTGACATTACGGTTGAAGCCAATAAAAAAATTTACTGCTTCATCGGTAAAAACGGTATTGGCAAAACACAGCTTTTGGAAGGAATGGTAAAATCATTGATTTTTACGCACTCCATGTTTGGGCAACCCAACGAAAAATGTAAATATGCAAATTTATTTGCTCAAAAAACCATCCGGGACAAATTAAAAACAAACACTTTAAAGCTGCCGCTA
>CAIQND010000017.1 GCA_903873045.1 uncultured Methylococcaceae bacterium
AATACAATTATTCATTACAAGCCATAGAATTATGGATTCCACTTGCCCCAACCTGCATCATCCTGACTCATTCAATACAACGCGCCTCCTTATCTTATTTAAGAAGGCATGGCTTTAACACACGATTTTACGCCATACTAGGCGCTAACTCATTAGGGCTTAGACTTCACAATGCGTTATCGGACATGCCTTGGTTAGGTTATAATTTTATTGGCTTTTTCGATGACCGAGATGAAGCCGAAGACCGACGCTTGGATAACTCACAAATTGGCGATTTAAAGGGGACCTTTAAACAACTGCTTGAAAAAGCAAAACAAGGTGAAATTGACCATATCTACATCACTTTGCCCTTATGTGCAGAAAAACGTATCAATCAGCTTGTTCAACAACTGGCCGATAGCACCGTTTCAGTTAACATCGTACCCGACTTTTTTATATTTAACCTAATTCAGTCCAAATGGAGCAATGTACAAGGCATACCCGTCGTCAGCGTTTTTGACACGCCATTTAATGCCTTTAACGGTGTCGCAAAACGTATTGAAGACTTGGTACTGTGCCTGTTTATATTGCCTGCCATTGCCATTCCCATGCTGGCGATAGCCCTGACTCTCAAACTAACATCAAAAGGGCCCGTCATCTTTAAACAACAGCGCTACGGTGTAAAAGGTGAGCCCATAGCCGTATGGAAATTTCGTTCCATGACTGTCTGCGAAAATGGCGATAACGTCATCCAGGCCACCCAAAATGATACGCGCATTACGCCCTTTGGTGCGTTCTTACGTAAAACCTCACTGGATGAATTACCCCAATTTTTAAACGTCTTGCAAGGCACCATGTCCGTAGTGGGGCCACGTCCTCACGCCATAGCCCATAACGAATTCTATCGAAAACAAATAGAAGGTTACATGCTGCGCCACAAAGTTAAACCCGGCATTACCGGACATGCCCAAATTAATGGTTGCCGTGGCGAAACTGACACCTTGGACAAAATGGAAGCCCGAATTCATTACGATCTGGAATATATTAAGAAATGGTCACTCTGGATGGATTTAAAAATAGTATTGATGACTGTTTTTAAAGGCTTTATAAGTAAACAAGCCTACTAGCCTGTAATTAAAATGACTAAGCCAAGCAACCTAAAACCCATCTTTTTTATATGCCTGCTTATCATCGGCTGGATAATTGCAACGCTAATCGAATCATCAGGGCCGTCTTTACCTCTATTAAACAAAGCACCACACCTTGACAAAGTCGCGCACTTTTTAGCGTTTAGTGGCTTAGGTCTGCTGACTTGCGCACTAGCCTTCAAACTTAGCCCAACACCAGCAATCCCGTTACTTTCCATCCCCCTACTGATGGTCACTTTATTCGGCATTATCGATGAAGCATTCCAAATGCTTATTCCCGGCCGCCAAGCCGATCTACTGGACTTGCTGGCAGATATCTGCGGCGCACTATTTGCCATTTTTTTAGCTAATCTCATGGCCAGCTTGATGCGTGCCAACAAACCCGTCAAAGAATCTGCATAAAATAAAATAGTCACATTTTAAATAGAGTTTATGCACAATAAGCGCGGAGTGTGGTTTTTCGCAGAAAGTAGCCATATACAGCTCATGAAATACGTGGGCTGCGTAAAATACACACCAAATATTGTAAAAAATCTTACTGATTTCATATCTTGAGATTAATAAAAATCACTTAATTTCAATTGGTTAAGATCAATGTCTAATTGTGCATAAACTCTACTCTATTGTAGTCTTTTACAGGTCAGCGCAAATGGCTCACTACGCTCAACTTATTTCGTTAAAGTCACTAACAACGGTGCAGACGATAAGGGTATCGTCCATAGCCCATCGACCACTACGGGTAAAGCAGTCGGTTCACCAGTTGCTGTTGCGCCTGACAAAATAACCGCACTGGCTGGCGAGGCATTAATAGGCAAACTTAGATTGCTGATAGTCATATCATCACCCAGCACCGGCTTCCAAGCCACTAAATGAGTCGCTACACCGTTTTTATCACCCAATACATAAATGTAAGCGGTACTATCTTCACGCAACACATTCAGGAAATAACGTGCCCCTACATTATTAAGTAAAGCCTGGAAAGCACGAAATGATTGTTTAGGCGCAAAACCAGTATTTAAAGAACCGGTCACACCACTACGACAATACAGCGTATCGCACTTGGCATCATTGGCATAAAAAAACCACGTTAACCGATCCAGACCTAAACGCGATAATATTAAAGCACCTCTTACGCCATATAAAGCTTGCGCTCTTTCACTGACACATTCAGTGGCCTTACAACTTTCGCCTGCGCCCGCACTGTCCCAGCCCCATTCAGTTAGATAAACAGGCATATTCGGTAAATTGACATCTCTAAAGCGCAGAAAATTACGCACCTTATTCAGACTAGAGACAGGATTTTCAGGGGGTACCGCAGTCCGCTTACCATCATCTGCGTAACTGTAACTGTAAGCATGAGTATTAAGCACATCAATATTCTGCGCTTCAATCGGTGACAAACGGACTCCAATATAATTACCACTGGTGGCATTAGCCGCTTCAGGCTTAAAGGCCTGTAAGGCACCTGGCATCACTTTCATAGACGGATCACCGGCCTTAGCACCGGCGGCCATACCTCCTAATACTGTGCGGTAAAAATTGGCCGGATAATCCCAAGGCTCATTACCGACTTCTAAAACACTCACCAACCCATTGCCCGACGTTGGACCAAAATGCTGGGCAAACGCAAAACCATAGTTGTAACCTGCCAGACTGGGATTATCCCAAACACTGACTGGGAAAACCCGGTTAGTAAATTGAATACTAGTTTCAACTTGCAAGCCAGCCTTAACCCAAGCACCGTATTCTTTATCCCAATTAAGCCACCACTGTGCTTCCGTACCTTTGCCCGCTGCCATAGCGTTATAGTCAGGAATATGATCAGGATCTTTTACATCCCAATTCAGGTTGTGATAATTACGTGCATGACTCGCCACTGGCCGATACAATACCCCTCCATTTTGATTACTATTACCCCAGCCCCAAATACCATTGATACCCAGCAATTCTGAAAGAGTATGAGGATTGGCTTTTGGCAATGGCGCTGAACCATAAGGGCCATTGGCATCATAAGCGGCAATATCCCAAACATACACTTTGGCCCAATCACGCTCGACTACCGTGTGGCTCACCTTGATGTAACGAACCAATTGTTCCTGGAAGCGAGTAGTTTGGTAAGATAACGAAGTAGGCACCAATGATGCCACTTGCGTCCACTGTTGACCATCGTTGCTAATCGAAAGCGTTGTAGAGGTTGCATCGGGCGACCAATGTTTCATCTCTACCCAACCTACATTTATACTGCTACCCAAATCCACCGTCACGGCCTCAAAACACGGATCTGCCAACGTAGATAACTCTGTTAAGGTAAATTTATCCTTAGAAGACACCCGAAGAGCAATAATAGGATCAACCGGCGCTACAAAGCGTCGGTATTGATAATTATCAACCGTTGTTAAAGTGCTGATCACTTTGTTACCGCTAGCTGTTACGGCTTCAAATACAATGGGTTGATTACCGAAGCCTCGCACGCCTAACTGGTACAAAGGTCGGATTTTCGGTAATGGCACATTAATCCAGGCCGTACCGCTATTCAATGGCACATAAGCACCGGTATAAGGATTATTGTCGGTTGCATCTTGCAGATTAGTAGAGCCAGAACTGGTACAAAGACCCGCTGCACACGCACCTAATATTTGATTTAATTCGGGTCTAGCGATATAACCGGTCGGTAAACACCCACCGGATTGCCAACTGGTATCGGTATTGCCATCCAATACTGTGTTTAGATTTGTGCCGGGCGAAGTTGCTGATAACCCAGCTCCTTGGGTTAATGAGGTCACTAAGCCTGCATCAGGATTCCAGTCGGCAAGCGCAGTGTTTAAACTAATTAAAGGAAGCAGGCTTAACCATAAAGAGCATGGCCAGCGCGATTGAAAATGAGTAATTTTGGATAATATCATTGCGGATTCACCTTGATACCCTCGGTTCGCTCATTTTTATAACAATATGATTATTAATGATTATTTTTTGCTAGCTTGCTAAAAAACAACACATCAGCTCATTATAACCAAATGAATCTATTGAACTTTAAAAAAAATGAGCGAACCGAGGGTTGATATGATTGAAAAATAGAGATACAAGACCGTCTCTAGTTAAAGTATGCCCTCTCTAATCATGACCCACAAGTATTATTTTTAGAAGATAACTTTTGACGGTACTCATAGCCACTAATACCTTAAGTGATTTCCGGAGAATATTTTACCCATTAAAAGTAGAATTTTCCCAATCAAGCAAGCGATTGGATTCGTCTAATGGGTAAGTTCTTTCGCAGAAATCACCTTAACGGTTTTCACTACCGTACACTTTTCAAAGAAGCTATTGACAAATTTTATAACATATTGATATATGTTATTTTTTTGTCAAATATTATGTCAGATTGTTATGTAGTCTATCGTGCGATACATCATTCGTTAAAAAATGTTGGGGAGTGAAATAAGAGGAAACGGGATGCGTCATCTTAATGTGTTGGTAGGTTTTATTTGTGGTATTGTCCAGTAAAACCGCAGCGTTATAGGAAGAAGGAGAACGTTTCCAATTCAATGAGGTTTGTCCGGGCGTGGTGGTGAGCCTGTTTGCATTCATGGGCTTGAATTTACGGACAAGCGTGATGCCGTAGCTAATGCCGTGGCATGGTGGGACATAAAGTATGCAGAGCCTTTGTTTTGGGTCACCAGCTTTGAAACGGCAGAAGAAGCCCATTACTGGTATCGTAAACGCTTTAGGATCGAGGTTTTCTTTGAGGTGCAAGTCCTTGGTGGATAGTATTTTTTAAAAACTATGAATGACATTATTCGTCAATTTTTTTTGATAATATTCAAAAATAAAACTTGATGATCGAGTATCATAACCGACATTCCGCACCCCATAAGAATTTTTAGTATTTTTTACTTATTGATAATAAAGGCTTTTTTATAATCCATTTTTCTGAGTATCCTGCATTGGAACTAACAATCCATGTTTTATCATCTATTCTCAGTCAATAT
>CAIQND010000018.1 GCA_903873045.1 uncultured Methylococcaceae bacterium
AAGCCCTATTACTATCAAATCCATGTACTTATCAAAAAACACATGAATTCAACACATTGAAAAATATAGTATTATTTTTAAACATTAAAATGTGAATGACTTAAATCAACAGTATTTTGGCTTAGCTTGATGCGTATGGGTTGCAAACCCCGTCACGCTTTAGAGCAACGAGTATAAAGAATTAAAAATAAGTTTAAACGAACTGTTGATAGGCTTAACTTAAATGGGTTCATGTTCCATCAAGAAAAGCGATCTTTGTTCTCGCCCCCCCCTGTGTTTCTTCAATTTCTTCAAGACAGGTAAAACTATAACGATTCCCAATTTTCAAACCTGCCAAGCTTGGGCCATCCTGTTTGATTTTTCCAGAAACGCCCGTTTCTTCAGTAATAATTCGCCACGTGCCGTTACCCCTATCCGCTTTATCCAATACACCCTGTAATATCACCGTCTCAGCACCAATGTTAGAAACGCCTGATAAATATTCAACTAATGAAACAGCTTGAGTTTTAGTGACTGAATAGTGCTTAGGATTTTGAAACCTTGGCTCAGCCCATGAATAGCTAAGATAGGTATTATTATCAACGAGAAAGCGTAACAAGCGTAGGTAAGCACCCGCCAAATGTCCTTTATGGGCTTTGACTATCTCCAGCGTTTGCTTAGGCTCGTTTACATGCTCAAAAAAACAATCAATTCGCTCTAGGGCAAGAGATAGCGTGCTGACTCCAAATACATCGGGTGCAGAAGCCGCTTCAAGAACAACTCGAAATGATCCGGGGGCGGCAGGTATTACGATGTTAAAAAAACAAGCATCGACAACGTTATGGTTTCGACGACTTCCAACTGGCATATCCCTAAGCGTGGTATTATGGGCATGTTTGACCAAGGTTTGCAGATGTAACAACAAACCGGCCAAGGTGCTCGCGTGAATTTGATGCTTCTCGGCGGCTTCGGGTGGCTCTACTGCAAATTCCAGCACTAAATTATTGCGAGTACGCGCCTCTAAAATTGTGTCAGTGTTCGCCGGTATGTCATGCAAAACAAACCCTGATTCAGGTAAAAAATCAGGATGATCCTTAAGTGGTGATGATTGTATTTCCAAAATTAATGGTAAATTGAAGTCATTTTGGGGCTTGGCTATAAACCAACTTTCTTCGGCACCATCCACAAGCAATGAAAGAAGATCAAGCTCGCCTGTTCGGAATTGTCTTAATTTTTCTGGCTCTGCACCAACCAAAATATAGCGATCCCTATCATCAACGGATTCTATCATCACGGCAATATAATGGCCGCCAATAATGTCGCGGGCTTCGAAAATTTGTACCCCATCGTAATAAAATAGAGTGGCAAAGTAGCGGATTGTTTTCATAACGGCTCCATACTGCAATATTGCAAGATGTCGAAACCTGCTAACGGCCACCAGGTATGATGTGAAGGTTGCCAAGTTTGCTGAATACGTCCGGCACCAATATCCAAATCAACTTTACATACAAGGCACTTGCGAAAATGAGGTAATTTAAGGGGTTTATCACAGTCAGAGCGACGGGCATAGACAGACAAATCACGCGCCAAACATTCATCTACATTTGTGAAAACAGTATTAGGTTTTTCTTCACGCTGGGAACGAAAATCATCTGTTGTCGGCGGATTCGAGCGTACAAGACGATAAACCACACGCGCCTCAGAAACATCTTTAGCTAGAGTGGGAGGGCAATTGTCAGGAAGCGATTCACGGTAGATGTTCATAGTGTGTGTCACAAGTACTTTTGCAGGTATAAAATTATTTATAATCAATAGGTTAATGTTACCACGCTAAAACGTATCAAGCTATTTTTATGTGCTATAACCCTACACATCTTCATTGAACAAAGACAAGGCTTCCTGTTCCTTTATAAAAGCGGTATAGCGTAGTTCATTGGAACGGAGCACAAGTGTGTTGATTTCGTGCATGAGGGCGATGCCAGCAAGCAGTCAAGCAGGTGGGCAGCATCTTTTCGTTGCCCAACATTCAACAGTCAAAATCAAAATATGAATTATGCTTCAGTTTTAAACTGTTGGCCGGGCAGAAAATCGTAACAGAAAAGGCGA
>CAIQND010000019.1 GCA_903873045.1 uncultured Methylococcaceae bacterium
AATATTGACTGAGAATAGATGATAAAACATGGATTGTTAGTTCCAATGCAGGATACTCAGAAAAATGGATTATAAAAAAGCCTTTATTATCAATAAGTAAAAAATACTAAAAATTCTTATGGGGTGCGGAATGTCGGCTGTAACGCCGCAAGACTGCGAAGGAATACGCACGAAATAACTTAGACATCTTGCTCCCTCTCCCTTCGGGAGAGGGTTGGGGTGAGGGGATATAAATGGTCAAGTTATTTCATGCACGTTCCGAAGCGGTAAAACAACAGCAATTTTTAATTTAAAATCGCAGATTTCAACTGGTAATTCCAGGTCGACATTTAGGATAAACTGCATCAGGTGCTGCCAGTTATCAAAAGGGATAAGCTGAAGTAAAGTAAACAGGTTTTCGAAGAAAGTCTGCCTGTTTGTAAAAATTTATGCAGGCAGAAATCGTTCAATCAATATTTGTTTGTGGGGGACTCCATGAGTTCTTGCTGTCGCTTCAGCAGCTTCTATAAGCGCTGGCGGTCCGCACAGGTAAATGTCCGGTATAACGGTTGCATCCGCTAGATCCTTAGCTAACGCATCTACCGGCGTGCCACGAAAACCCTCCCAGCTCTCATCAGACTTCCATACGCAGTAAATGACTTGAAGCTGGGGCAGTTCTACTTGCAATGTTTTTAGTTCGGTCAGGCAAAACAAGTCTTCAGCCCGGTTTGCGCCAAAATAAAGCCGAGCGGGATGGGGCTCCTGAAACTCGGCCATGCGTCTTAACATCGACAGCATCGGTGCCAGACCGGTGCCGCCAGCCACAAACCAGCGAGGTCTTAAGCCGCTTTCGTATAAGCCGAAGGCACCTTTGGGGCCATGTACGAGCAGCGCCTGTCCAATTGTTGCCTGTTCTTTTAACCAGGTAGAAAACAGCCCGTTGGGTTGCAGACGAATCAAAAATTCGAGCCGTCCTTCCCAGTTGCCGGTATTGGACAGTGAATAGGCGCGTTTAATGCCAAGCCCCGGCACCTCTAGTTCCATGAACTGGCCAGGCTCAAATTCGGCTACGTTATTGCCGTCTTCATCTGGAGCTAAACGTAGTTCGAGACGCTGGGTGTTTTCTCCCACCGTTTCGATGGCGATAATTTCGGCATTTCTGATCTTTATTTCACCGATTAAAATACGGTCATGATCAAAGGGCAGCGAAATACGCAAATCGCTATGAGGAAAGGTACAGCACAGCAGCGTCCCCCCTTTCTCTTTATCTTCTGAGGACAGTGCGGAAGGATTATGTTTACCGAGGGTAAAGTCGCCATGGGTAATGTCGGCATAACAAGTGCCGCAACTTCCTTGGCCACACTGGGCAGGTAATACGATATGAGCATTAGCGGCCGCTTCCAGTAGATTCTGGTCGTCGGCGCAATCGAAACGGAGCTGATTACCATCGCGGGTAGTCAGTTCAATAGCGTGTGTATTCATATTTTGTCTGGGCTCCAGAAAAGCACTACCGGAAACGCTGAAAGGATTCCGGTAGCAAAAAGGATTAAGCCGCTTTGCGTGACAATGATGCTTCGATGTCAGCTTGTGCAGTGGTATTGGGTAGCAGTCCAAACTTGTCGACCATGACCTGAACCAGGTTGGGTGTCAGGAAGGCGGGCAGCGTGGGTCCCAAGCGGATATTACGGATACCCAACGCCAGCAAGGTCAGTAACACAGCGGCGGCTTTTTGTTCAAACCAAGATATCACCAATGACAAGGGCAGTTCATTGACACTACATTCAAAAGCACCTGCCAGCGCGGTAGCAATTTTGATCGCCGAATAGCTATCGTTACATTGCCCTAAATCCAGCAGGCGTGGTATGCCGCCAATATCACCGAACTCATGCTGATTAAAGCGATATTTGGCACAGCCCAAGGTCATGATCACAGTATCCTGTGGTGCTTGCTCGGCAAAATCAGTGTAATAATTACGACCGGATGCCGCACCGTCACAGCCACCGACTAAAAAGAAATGTCTGATCGCACCCGACTTGACCGCTTCTATCACTTTGTCGGCCACACCCAGTACCGCATCATGACCGAAACCAACAGTAATAGTTTTTTCGGTGACTTCATCTTTAAAACCGGGCAATGCCTTCGCTGCCTGAATTAATGGCGCAAAATTCTTGTCGCTGATATGACGGACACCGGGCCAGCCTACCGGCCCTGCGGTAAAAATGCGCTGACGGTATTGGGGTTTCGGCTCAATAATACAGTTGGATGTCATTAAAATGGCACCGGGAAACTCGGAAAACTCTTTTTGCTGATCCTGCCAGGCACTCCCGTAATTTCCAACCAGATGCGGATAAGCTTTCAGTTTTGGGTATGCATGAGCAGGCAGCATCTCGCCATGTGTATAAATATTGATACCTGTATCCTTGGTTTGCTCCAGCAATGCGGCCAGATCACCCAAATCGTGTCCGGAAACCAGGATGGCCTTACCAAGGGTCGGCGTGACTAAGACCTGAGTCGGCTGTTGCGCACCAAAACTGCCGGTGTTGGCTTCATCCAGTAAAGCCATAACTTCAAGGTTTAAGGTACCCAACGCCATTGATTGATTCAGTAGCGCATCGACATCCGTAGGTGCCGAGCTTAAAAAATCCAGCGCATCTTCGATACCCGCATAAACGGTAGCGCTTTCCCTGCCCAACGCATAAGCATGATGAGCATAGGCGCACACGCCTTTTAGACCATAAAGTACCAGTGAGCGCAGGCCGATGATGTCTGGGCCTACTACTTCAAGTCCCGCATTGATGCCCACCTCGGCAGCTTGTTTGAGCAGACCATCCAAGTCCGCAGCCGGTTGCCAGGCAGCAGAGCCAGTCAGTTCTTCAGGTATTTGGCCGGCTGCAAGCGCAGCGGTAATATAGCTAGTCTTGACTCGGTCACGCACCAGCGCGGCTTCCTGTAGTAACATACTAAAACGGGTCGCATTGAAATTGACATTGGTTAACGTGGTGAACATTCCATACAGTATGAATTCGCCAGCTGCATTATCCGGTACATTCAGGGCGCGGGCACGTTTGGCATATTGAGCTATACCCTCCATGCCATGTATCAATAAATCCTGTAAATCAGAGGTTGTGGCATCTTTGCCGCACATGCCTTTGGCAGTCGCACAGCCGCTGTCGACATTGGAACGATCGGTTTGTTCACATTGGTAACAAAACATCAAGTATTCTCCTAATTGGATTGAATGGAAAGTCAGACATAGGTTAATTGGGATTTTTCCCCCACTGCCTACGTAAAAGCACTTACCATGCCAAGCAATAAGCCTTGTGTTTATAGGGCTATTAAAGGTATTGTTATCAATTTAACATCGGTACGCGTTGTTAAATTGACAACAATGTTATCATTATGACTACAAGCCTATTTTTTACCTCGCTAATTTCGATCGTTGCCGATCTGTCTATACACATGTCTGCCGAGCAACGTTATCAACGTTTATTACAGCACTTAGGCCGTATTTTTCCTTGCGACGCGTCTGCATTATTGAAGTTTGAAAACCATAGTTTGATACCGCTGGCGGTTAACGGCTTATCGGAAGACACCTTGGGGCGGCGTTTTATCGTCAGTGAGCATCCGCGTCTAGCCCGGATTTTAGCATCCGATCAAGCGGTGCGCTTTGCCGCTGATTCAGATCTGCCCGATCCTTACGATGGCCTCATTGAATCAGATGATGATCAATTGTTGGTACATGATTGTATGGGAGTTACCCTGTTTATCGATGGAGAGCCCTGGGGGATTTTAACGCTGGATGCACTGACACCGGGAACTTTTGATCATATTGACCCGATGGAGCTGAGTACCTTTATCAGTCTAACCACTGCCACGGTTAAGGCGGCCGGACTCATTACCTCTTTAGAGCAGCGCGTGCGTTATGCAACGCAAACCTTATTCAAGGATAATACCGCTCAGAATATGATCGGTGATAGTGATTGCATGAAAACATTGCGTAACGAAATTTCTATCGTCGCACCGTCGGATTTGGCCGTTTTAATTTTGGGCGAAACGGGTGTCGGCAAAGAACTGGTTGCACAGCGCATCCATAGGGAATCGAATCGCGCCGATCAAGTCATGGTGTATGTCAATTGTGCGGCCTTGCCTGAGAGTATTGCCGAAAGTGAATTGTTTGGTCACGTCAAGGGTGCGTTTTCCGGTGCTATTTCTGATCGAACCGGCAAGTTTGAATTGGCTGACGGCGGCACGATTTTTCTGGATGAAATCGGAGAATTGCCGCTGTCTATTCAGGCCAAATTATTGCGCACTCTGCAAAATGGCGAGATCCAGCGCGTCGGCAGTGATCGGCAAATTAAAGTCAATCTGCGGATCATTGCAGCAACCAACCGTAATTTGCAACAGGAAGTCTCCGCAGGGTTGTTTCGCCCGGATCTTTATCATCGATTAGCGGTTTACCCCATGCAGGTTCCAGCTTTGCGGGAACGAGGCAAAGATGTGTTATTGCTGGCGGGTGCCTTTCTGGAAAAAAATCAGCAACGTCTGGGCATTAAAAAACTGCGCCTGGATCAAGATGCCAAACAAGCCTTATTGGCTTACCACTGGCCGGGGAATATTCGTGAGCTTGAGCATTTATTGAGTCGCGCGGCATTAAAATCAGCGACGGCGGAAAATCGACAGGCGGATTTTATAACCCTGTCACTGGCCTATCTGGACATCATGCCGGCTCAGTCTAGGCCGTTGAATCCTCCAGATTTCAACACAGTAACAGCGTCCTTAGCACCCATAGATTTAAAAAATGCTGTTGACGCGTTTCAGCGTCAACTGATTCAGCAGCAGCTTGCGGCACAGCAGGGCAATATAGCCGCTACTGCACGCATGCTGGGTCTGGAACGGGGTAATTTCCATCGCTTACTAAAACGACTGGCGCTTACTTGATTCCTGCTACCCTTTTAAGACAGGGCAGATAATAGCTTTTGACGTGCTGGTATAGAGTGGCTTAGAAGTAAAGCAACATAAAGCGCCCTCTCCCTCCGGGAGAGGGCTGGGGTGAGGGTGATCGAATGTCGCTTTACTTCTACATGGCTCTATATTTGTAATCTCGTCCCGTTTTTTGTGGCAGTCGAACACGATAACTTTCCGCGAGTAATTATTCAGTCCCCCTCTTTGACAAAGAGGGGTTAGGGGAGATTTTATTAGATATATTGATTTTGTTACCTGAAATGATTTGTAGGGACTACCAAAAAAATGGCCTGTCAACGCATGCTCTTAAACTAAATCGCTGTTGTGTATTCCAAAAAAATCCGTAGTTCAGTTTGACTGTTGTATAGTATTGGGTAGTTAATCAACTCTGCCCTGAAAAATGGCGGTGCAACAAGAATACACAGGGACTAAACCATGCTCACCGGCGAACTTCGTAGCCAAGTCGACTCAATCTGGAACGCCTTTTGGTCAGGCGGCATCTCCAATCCGCTGGAGGTGATGGAACAAATCACCTACCTGTTATTCTTGCGTAGACTGGATGACTTGCATACCCTCGAAGAAAATAAATCCGTGCGCTTGGGCAAACCGATGGAGCGTGAAGTTTTTCCGGAAGGGCAAGATGCCAAAGGTCGCGATTACAACGATCTGCGCTGGTCACGTTTTAAGCATTTTGCTCCGGCAGAAATGTTCACCGTTATCGATGAACATGTTTTCCCGTTCCTGCGCACCATGGGTGGCGATGGTTCCACTTACGCCCACCACATGAAGGATGCGCGTTTTACCATCCCGACTCCGGCCTTGCTGTCCAAGGTGGTGGATTTACTGGATCACGTCCCGATGGAAGACCGCGATACCAAAGGCGATCTTTACGAATATATGCTCGGCAAGATTGCCAGTGCTGGACAAAATGGCCAGTTTCGCACCCCGCGCCACATTATCCGGTTGATGGTCGAGTTGATGGCACCGAATGCCAAAGATATTATTTGCGATCCGGCCTGTGGTACCTGTGGTTTTCTGATTGCTGTGGGTGAATACCTGCGTGAAAAATATCCGGAAATATTCCGCGATGCCCAAGCACGAGAGCATTTTCACCACGGTATGTTCCACGGCTATGATTTTGACAATACCATGCTACGCATCGGTAGCATGAACATGGCACTGCACGGTATCGAAAATCCGGATATTCGTTACAAGGACTCACTGGCTCAAGATCATGCCGGTGACGAAGAACAATACTCGCTGATCCTTGCCAATTCGCCCTTCGCCGGCTCTTTGGACTACGAGAACACCGCCAAAGACCTGTTGGCTATCGTCAAGACCAAGAAAACCGAACTGCTGTTTCTCGCACTCTATTTACGCTTGTTAAAACCCGGTGGTCGGGCGGCGGTTATTGTACCGGACGGCGTGTTGTTTGGCTCGTCCAAGGCGCACAAGCAACTGCGGCAAATGCTGGTGGAAGATCAAAAGCTGGATGCGGTTATTTCCTTGCCATCGGGTGCGTTCAAGCCCTATGCCGGAGTATCGACGGCGATTCTGATCTTTACCAAAACCAATTCCGGCGGCACCGATAACGTTTGGTTCTATGATATGAAAGCCGATGGCTGGAGTCTGGATGATAAACGCCAACCGTTGTTGCCGGAGGAAAAGCTGGGGGTAACACCTGCCGAAACCTTGACCGAAGCGGAACATGGCAAGAATAACCTGCCGGATGTGCTGAGTCGCTGGGGACAGCGCGAAACCTCGGAGCAGGAACGACCGCGCACTGAGCAAAGTTTTTGTGTGCCTAAAACTGACATTGTTGCCAATGGTTATGATCTTTCTATTAACCGTTACAAGGAAGTTGTGCATGAGGTGGTTGAGCATCGGCATCCGAAAGATATTATGGCTAAGTTGGTCGAGTTGGAGAATGAGATTCAGGCGGGGATGAAAGAGCTTGACTCAATGTTATCCTAAGTCACAATTACCAAACCCAAAAACTGAGGAAAATAACATGCCTTTAATTGCACTGAAAGCCCATTATGACGGTCACGCGGTCATTTTTGACGAGCCCTTTGACCTGCCACCGGAAACACCGTTGTTGGTTGTCGTTAATCCACAGAATACGTTTGGACAGCCCAGCGAAAAAGCCAATCGTGCGTTGGCTTTTCAAGCCGCGTTTGGGGCGTTGCGAGGAAAGTTAAGCAGTAGCGATGAATTCATGGCTCGTAAAACCGAGGAAAAGGCACTCGAAGAAAGAATTCGGTTATGAGCGGTTATGTACTCGATGCCTGTGCGCTAATTGCGCTGTTTAATGGTGAAGAAGGTAAAGTTGTATTGGAGCGGGTCTTTGTTTCCGGCTTACCTATTCGTATTACGGCTATTAATGTGCTGGAAATTGCCTATGACGCAGTGCGCAGGCAAAAGGATACGCAGGCTGCAAAAGAAGTGCTGGATTGTGTGGAAAAGCTGGGTATCGAAATCGTATGGACGATGACACCGGCAGTTTTGCTACGCGCTGCCGAATTCAAATCGCAAGGTCGAATATCCTTGGCCGATAGTATTGCGCTGGCCTTGGCTTTAGATAGCGATGCCAAGCTGGTCACAGCCGACCACCATGAATTTGATGCTTTCGAGCAAGCCGGGTTTGATGTTTTTGAGTGGATTCGGTGATGAGGATTGCAATGAAAGTCGTTAATAAATTTCGTGGGAGCGACGCCCACGTCGCGACGTGGGCGTCGCTCCCACAAATCAACCGGACGGCTAAAAGTACCATAATTGTGGGGATGAAAAAGCTAGATGGGATGTTGTGAATACACGCATTGAAGAGTTTGGCGTTTTATTCAAATTTCTACCAAAGTCAGGACTCAAAGCATCCGATGGAAGAGAGTTAGGACGATACCCATTCTTCACATCAAGTAATATTCAAAAAAAATGGATTGATGTCCCTACTTACGAGATAGAGGGGCTTGTTTTCGGTACTGGAGGAAAAGCGTCTGTTCATTATGTAAATGGTGGATTTTCAACTTCGGCAGATTGTATAGTGGCCGAACCAAATGAACCTCGGGTAGCTTGCTCACGGTACTGTTTTCACTACCTTAATGCAAATATCGGTTTACTTGAAGCTGGATTCCGTGGTGCAGGACTTAAGCACATAGCCAAGGGATATGTCCAATCAATAAAGATTCCACAGCCCTCCTTACCCGAACAACGCCGTATCGCCGCTATTCTGGATCAAGCCGATGTGCTCAGAGCCAAGCGCAGGGATGCTCTGGTGCAATTGGACTGCCTCACGCAATCCATTTTCATTGAGATGTTTGGTGATCCTATCAATAATTCCAAAGGTTGGAAATGCTGCACAGTTGGTGATGTGACTGACTGCATTGTTCCAGGACGCGACAAGCCTAAATCATTTACAGGTGATATTCCTTGGGTAACAACTGACGATCTAATTCATCTTGATTTTACTTACCGATCAAAGAAAGGGTTGGGACTTTCAACATCAGAAATTAGTGGAGTGAAAGCAAGAGTAATCCCTGCCAACAGCGTTATTATTAGTTGCGTTGGTAATTTAGGGATAGCTACAATAGCAGCTGAAAAAATGGTCATTAACCAACAACTCCATTCTTTTCAATGTCATGAGCAGGTGAACAACATTTATCTGATGTATTGTTTGGCAAAACAAACAGCTTTCATGTATGCCAAAGCATCCTCAACGACTCTCCCATATATGAATAAGTCAGTTTGTAATAGTATCCCTGTCAAAATACCGCCGATAGAATTACAGAGAGGGTTTTCATCGCGGGTTCTCGCTATCAATGAAATAAAGAAACGACATCTAATTTTTCTAGCCGAACTTGATGCCTTGTTCGCCTCCCTCCAACACCGAGCCTTTCGTGGAGAACTGTAAATGCGACCATCAATAGCCCTACAAACTCACCGCGACGCAATCCGCGAAATCGCCCTAAGTCACCGTGTCAAAAACGTCCGGGTGTTCGGGTCGGTTCTGCACGGTGATGATACCGAAGACAGCGATCTGGATTTACTGGTTGACCCCACGCCGGAAAC
>CAIQND010000020.1 GCA_903873045.1 uncultured Methylococcaceae bacterium
AAGTTAAATGGACTTTATCGCCAGTATGGAGCCCTACGCCTGTAGCTCTTATAGTGTTTTTTAAAGTTCGCTGTTTAATCATAAAATAAATAACGCCGAATGAAGGGGCAAAAATAGCTCATTATATCACGATATATACCCAAAAAAGAGCGTGATTCGATATTACTTTTAGTGAGTACAATGTTATACGATTTTTCTGCTCAAAATAAATACCTGATAGCGGTTAAGTTATATGCATTAATCGGCAAACCATTTGACACAGAACAGACTTAACAAACCTTATAAACCTTATAAACCTTATAAACCTACCAAGTCTAACGTCGCTATTTTTTTGCCCCTACTAAAATCAATACTTCGGACAGTTTTAAGTTATTGAATGATATGTTATTTGACGAATAGCTTTAAAAAACAATTTATTACACTAACAAATAACTCATTAACTTTCAATTAGTTAACATTTAATGTGACTCTGCATTTTGCATGAGTTTGATTAAATTCTCCACAAACCGCCACAAGCCTTGTTATTCGTGAAGTACCAATTATCAAAACTGTCCGAAGTATTGTAAAATGAATAGCCCATTAATCAATCATAACGAGTAATTTGATGTAGCTAAACCGGGCTAATTAATGCTAGTCTACGCATCATCTTTTAGTAATTGTGGACATGTTAAGAAAAATTTTTCAACAAAAAAACCCGGAACACTTACCCGATTATTCAGGGCTTCTGAAAAAGCAATATAACCATCAAGTATCTCAAAACCATATCCAACACGACAACGCACAATTGGTTGCTTTACGGCATTTACAAACACTCCTTGATTATGCAGACGCTTGCTCCCGTTACCATCAAAAATCCGTAGCGTATAAACTCCTGTCATCACCTCCGGAAAAATGCCAAAGCATCTATCTATATGGTGATGTAGGTCGCGGCAAATCTATGTTAATGGCCTTATTTTATGAAGCATGCCCTATTGAACAAAAAAGACGCGTGCATTTTAATCTATTTATGCTGGAGGTTCATGCCTTTACCCACGAATGGCGACAACATAATGATACCGATGCCATTATTGCCCTGGCAAAAAAAATTAGGGCAAGCGCTTCACTTCTTTGCCTTGATGAGTTTCATGTGACCAATATAGCGGATGCCATGATTCTGGAAAGGTTGTTTAGCAAACTCTTTCAGCTAGGATTGTTGGTTGTTATAACCTCTAACCGACATCCGGATGATTTATATCAGGGCGGCTTGCAACGGGAACAATTTTTGATCTTTACCCAGCTATTGCAAAAAGAAGCCAAGGTTATTGAGCTGGTTGCAAAAGAAGATTATCGATTGATGCACCTGCACGCACTTGAAGCGACTTATTATTTTCCATTGGATGCCCATGCGAATGAGTTTGTACAGAAAATCTATAACGAGTTTACTAATTTTGCCGCGCCAGAATCCGGCTTTTTACAGGTATTAGGCAGAAAGGTTACCTTATCCTCCGTGCAAGGTGACATTGCGCTAACTTCCTTTAAAGAACTCTGCATGCAGCCTTTGGGTTCGGCTGATTATAACGAGATTGCCCGTGAATTTAGCACCTTGATTATGACCGAAATTCCGAAATTATCCGCCGATAAACGTAACGAGTCCAAGCGTTTTATGGCCTTGATCGACGCGCTTTACGAGCATAAAGTAAAGCTGATATGTACCGCTGAAGTTCCTGCCCAAGAACTTTATACTCAAGGTGACGGGGTATTTGAGTTTAAACGTACGGTATCAAGATTGATTGAAATGCAATCAGAAAGTTATTTACGCAGCAAACATATCGGGCACTGATGAGCTTTTTTTATTCACCACAAAGGCACGAAGAAAAGAAAAACAAGATCATTATTCAAGCCCCATTGCCATTAAGTTAAGCGCCTCTTCTCTTGGCAATATAAACCGTTGACTGAGCGGAGTCGAAGCCCGCAAAATCGCTTCGACTCCGCTCAGCCAACGACTTAACTTAATAACATTACCGCTTTTTTTTCAAAGAGGGACTGAATAATTACAACTTCCTGTTCTTCGTGTCTTCGTGGTGAAATTTTTTAAAGCGTTTTGTCGATTAACCCGTTACGAGTTAAAAATGACGGGGTTATCAATCTATTTATGAGGAACAATCATGGCATTATTAACAACACCGACCTGTGACTTTGGTCAAAAAGCACTTGATTTTACATTACCTGGCGTTGACGGACGTACTTGGTCGTTACAACAATGCATGGGTCAAAAAGGGCTATTGATTATGTTTATTTGTAATCATTGCCCTTATGTCAAAGCCGTGCAAGAGCGAATAGTTAGAGATGCCCGCGAACTTAAGCAATGGGGTATTCAATCAGTCGCCATTATGTCCAATGACCCCACTGAATACCCTGAAGATTCCTTCGACAATATGGCGTTACTGGCTGAAAAACTGAATTTTGGTTTTCCTTATTTATTCGATGTAACCCAACAAATTGCCAAACAGTATAATGCTGTCTGCACACCCGATTTTTTTGGGTATAATAGCGACTTTGAATTGCAATACCGAGGCAGGCTTGATGCCAGTCGGCAAGAAGCCGCACCGGCAGATACCAGGCGCGACCTGTTTGAAGCCATGAAGCTGATTGCAGAAACCGGCCGTGGCCCGCAACAACAGATTCCAAGCATGGGTTGTTCCATTAAATGGAAATAAGTCACACTAAATATACACATAAACTGAGAGCGTAAAATATGTCAATTCAAAGAATGGTTGATCTGGATTTATCAGGAAAACGGGTATTAATTCGTCAGGATCTTAATGTACCTGTAAAAAACGGCAAAGTGACCAGCGATATTCGTATCCAAGCTAGTGTTCCAACCATTGAAAAAGCCTTGGCCGCAGGCGCTGCGGTTATACTGTTATCGCACCTTGGCCGTCCTGATGAAGGCCAGTATAACGAAGCCGCTTCTTTAAAACCGGTTGCTGAGCGCTTGTCGATCCTGCTGGGAAAACCCGTCAGAGTAGAAAAAGATTGGCTGGAAGGCGTTGTTATTGCACCGGGTGAAGTGGTACTGTGCGAAAACGTACGCTTTAATGTCGGCGAAGAAAAAAACAGTGATGAGTTGGGTAAAAAAATGGCTGCTCTTTGTGATGTTTTTGTGATGGATGCTTTTGGCACCGCTCATCGCGCACAAGCTTCAACTCACAGTGTGGCCAAATTTGCACCCATAGTTTGTGCCGGCCCTTTACTGGCCAGCGAACTGGATGCCTTGGGCAAAGCTTTGGAAACGCCCGCCAAACCATTGGTGGCTATTGTCGGCGGCTCTAAAGTATCAACTAAATTAACGGTATTAAAATCACTATCAGAAAAAGTAGACCAATTAATTGTTGGCGGCGGTATTGCCAATACCTTTATTGCGGCCGCAGGTTTTCAAGTGGGCAAGTCACTTTATGAAGCTGATTTAATAGAAGAAGCACAGCGCTTAATTGCCGAGGCAAAAAAAGCAGGTTCTGCCATCCCTATTCCAATTGATGTCGTTTGTGCCAAAGAATTTTCTGAAACAGCAATCGCTACTATCAAGAAGGTTGAAGACGTTGAAGCAGACGACTTGATTCTGGATATTGGTCCCGACACGGCAAAATTGTATGCAGAATTGATTAAATCTGCCGGCACTATTGTTTGGAACGGCCCGGTCGGTGTATTTGAAATCGAACAATTCAGTCACGGCACTCAATCACTGGCAACAGCCATTGCTCAAAGCAGTGCTTTTTCAATAGCTGGCGGCGGCGATACCTTGGCAGCTATCGATAAATACGGCATTAATGACCAGGTTTCGTACACATCTACCGGCGGTGGTGCGTTCCTTGAATTTCTTGAGGGCAAAGAATTGCCTGCCGTTGCCATATTAAAATCACGCAGCTAAAAAAATAAAGTGTGACGGCAATGTCGATAAGTTAAGTACCTCTAGGCAAGATAAACCGTTCGCTGAGCGGAGCCGAAGCCGACAAAATCGCTTCGACTCCGCTCAGCGAACGGCTTAACTTAACGGCATTGAGTGTGACAGGGTTTGCAATTCCGTCACTCGCTTTATAAATCACACCACTCACTACTTCGCGCCAAAATAAAAAGATACTCCTTGCGTACATAATTTCTATTTTTACCTCACTAAAGGTAGCTAAAAAACCGGACTGTTGGTTTATTCTTTTTAGGAATCTCCTATGGTTTAGCGTTAACTGTTTAAAAAAATCTTGTACCTTGATCTTACATCCTGTACCTTGTACATTGGATTCACCTTCAGTCTGGTAAACAGGCTGATTGCTTTTTACTTAATTTAGGTTTAATAATGGCTAGAGTTACTATTGAAGATTGTTTGGAAAATGTGGAAAACCGTTTCAAACTGGTTTTATTGGCAAGCACAAGAGCGCGTCAACTAAGCCACGGTGCGACTGAGTTTCTTCCTCGCGGAAAGGATAAAGATACCGTTCTTGCCTTGCGCGAAATCGCAGCCGGTCACGTCACCGCAGAGAATATTAATCTTCTCCATCGTGTCGGTGATGCGCACGACCACAATCCAATGTTCTAAACCCCCTTTATGCCCATGTCGAAAATAACCGACACTATCGAACCCAAACGCCTTCAGGATGAACTGATTCAGCGCTTATGTGCGACCTTGTCCGGCTATTTAGATCAAGAGCAAATAAATGATTGCGTCCGCGCCTATGAATATAGCGCCGACGCACATTCAGGCCAATTTCGAAAAAGTGGCGAAGCTTATATTTGCCACCCTGTCTCCGTTGCCATCACGCTTGCCGAGATGCGCATGGATGCCAGCGGCATTATGGCCGCCATTTTGCACGATGTCATCGAAGACACCCCCATCAGCAAAAAAGAACTAGCAATCCAGTTCAGTGTAGAAGTTGCAGAGTTGGTTGATGGCGTTACCAAGCTAACCAAGATTGACGGCAAATCCCAGACCCGTGCTGAAGCGCAAGCCGAAAATGTCCGCAAAATGTTTCTTGCGATGGGTAAAGACTTGCGGGTTATTTTGGTCAAATTGGCAGACCGTTTGCATAACATGCAAACGTTAGGTGTCATGCCGCCTGAAAAAAAACGCCGTATCGCGCGTGAAACGTTGGATATTTACGCTCCGATTGCCAATCGACTAGGCATGAATAAAATTCGGCATAAATTGGAATCGCTGAGTTTTCAGGCAATGTACCCACTGCGTTTCGCTGTTTTGACTAATGCCATGAAAAAAGCATTTGGTAACCGCAGCAAAGTTGTCGACACCATTGAAAGCACCATAAAAAAACGCTTGGAACAGGTCGGTCTGCATTGTGAAGTTTCAGGACGGGAAAAAAACATTTATAGCGTTTATCAAAAAATGCTCCAGAAAAAAATGTCGTTGTCGTCGATTTTTGATCTGTATGCCTTCCGGATTTTTTGTGATAATACCGACGCTTGTTACCGCTCATTGGGAGTTATTCATAATCTGTACAAGCCTATTCCAGGTCGCTTTAAAGATTATATTGCCCTACCCAAAGCCAATGGCTATCAATCTCTGCACACCATCGTTATCGGTCCTTATGGTGTTCCCATTGAGATCCAGATCAGAACGCAAGAGATGCACCGCATGGCGGAATCCGGTATCGCAGCACACTGGCTCTATAAATCCGATGATGATAAAACTGAAAAATTTCAAGCGAGTGCCAATGAATGGCTAAGAGATTTATTGGAAATTCAGAAGACCGCCGGTGATTCTCTTGAATTTATTGATAATTTAAAAGTTGATCTGTTCCCTCAGGAAGTTTTTGTATTTACGCCCAAAGGCGGGATTATTAAAATGCCCCGAGGCGCAACGATTATCGATTTTGCCTACGCCGTTCATACTGATATCGGCAATGCCTGCGTTTCTGCCCGCATTGACAAACAACTGGTGCCGTTGCAAACCAAACTGGAAAACGGCATGACCGTTGAAATTATTACGGCAACTTGGGCAAGGCCTAATGCACTTTGGCTAAATTATGTCACTACCGTAAAAGCACGTTCCAGTATCCGTAACCATCTGAAAAATTTTAAGCAGCTGGAAGCGATTAGTTTAGGCCGACGATTATTGGAAAAAGAACTGCAATCCATGCATGTGCATCTGGAAAGCATCGAGGAAAGCCAAATACAGGCATTACTTAAAGTCATGTCGATAGCATCGATGAACGAATTACTGGAAGACATTGGCTTAGGTAACAAAATGCCGTTTTTAATCGCAAAACGACTCACCCAAGATGATATCAATGCCAATATCAAACTGGATGACTCCGGTAAAATACAGCAAACACCGCTGATTATAAAAGGTACAGAAGGTATGGTGATTACCCTGGCCAAATGTTGCAGACCCATTCCGGGTGATTCAATCATCGGTTACTTTAATCCAGGTAAAGGCATTGTGGTTCATCATCACGAATGCCGTAACCGCTCTGTCGTTAGAAAAACACACACCAACTGGCTGGATGTTGAGTGGAGCCTGGATGCGACGGGTGATTTTCCGGCTGAACTTCGTATAGAAATACTTAATCAACGCGGGGCATTGGCAACCATTGCCTCAACTATTTCAGAACAGCGTTCAAATATTGAAAATGTCACCGTTATTGATCAGGACGATCGTGTTTGTGTTGACTTAATCACCCTGACTGTTAAAGACCGTGTGCATTTAGCCAGGATTTTTCGCAGCTTGAAAGAATTATCCATCGTTTTAAAAATTACCCGGGTTAAGGGTTAGCTTCCAAAAGTAAAACAACCCCGTTATTTTCAATAACAACACTCGACCTTCAAGTTTTTAATTCTTAATTTCGGGCACTTAAGCTATTAACCAGCAGTAGATAGTAAAAAGACACCCAAACTTGGCGTATGCTGCGTTTTTCCGACACTCTCTCTTAAACAATGCAAGAAACGCTTTCTCTCGCTTGCACTTATTATTGCGGGCCGCTTCATCTTTCCGGCTAGCAACTTTAGACTGGACAAATAAAAAGGCTTAACGGTCAATACGGTTAACTTAATGATAAAGCATTAAAAGAGACCGTTCGCTGAGCGGAGTCGAAGCGAGTTGTCCGCTTCGACTCCGCTCAGCGAACGGTTTAACCTTAAACTGTCCCGACTTAAGTTGGTAGCCATCTTTCCTAAAGAAAGAGGTGCTTGCCATCAAGGGATTTTTAATAAATACCTTAATCTAACCTGGCGGCCAAATCATTTGTCGACCACCCAATAAGTGTAAATGTAGATGATAAACATCCTGCCCGCCCTTTTTGTTGCAGTTAAATACAGTTCTATAGCCTTCTTCAGACAAGCCTTCCTGCTTGGCCAGCAGAGCGGCGATTTGTAATAAATGGCCAGCAAGCAACGCATCATCCAAATCATTCAAAGTGGCAATATGAATCTTGGGGATTATAAGTATATGGGTAGGTGCTTGAGGATTAATATCTCTAAATGCCAGAACCGTATCATCTTCAAAAACCACATCCGGTTTGATTTCGCCGGCAACCATCTTGCAAAACAAACACTGAGTCATATCTTTCACCTTTAAAAATTAACTATCCACCACAAAGCCGGAACCGGAAAATCAGGCGAAGGTTCAAGAGAAAGGCGAAAAAAACAATCTTCACACGCTCTCCTCCTTAGCCTTAGGCGCATCCGCTACTTGGAGGGACACAAGTAACTTTGCTCCTTCTCCAGCGGGATAAGGTTGGGATGAGGGGAATTAAATAAGGATTTTCTCCACTTTAATTTCCCCTCTCCCAACACTCTCCCGCTGGAGAGGACTTTAAGTAACTGAGCAACCCAATCTTTTAGTCGCTCCCCGGCTACCCACGTAAGGCGGGACACTTTTGGGCTACCCACGTAAGGCGGGACAGTTTAAAGTTAAGCCTTGTGCGGAGGTTGATATGGATTGGCTAAAGACTATTGCCCCAACAATTGCAACGGCTCTTGGTGGGCCTTTGGCGGGGCTTGCTGTGGATGCCATCTCCAAGGCTATTGGTATAGATCCCAAAGACGTTCAAGCCACCATCAGTGAAGGTAAGCTGACTGCTGAACAGATTATGTCTATCAAGCAAGCGGAAATTGCTATGGCTGCTCGGGCTCAAGAGATGGGCCTAGACTTTGCTAAATTAGGCAATGAAGACCGAAAATCTGCCCGTGATATGCAAGTGGCTACCAAAAGCTATCTGCCTCCTACATTGGCTATTGGTGTGACTGTTGGCTTTTTTGGCATTTTGGGTGGCTTGATGTACGGTCAAATCCAACACGCACCACAAATTGACATCATGCTTGGCTCCTTGGGTACTGCTTGGACAGGCATCATTGCTTTCTACTTTGGCTCGTCTGCTGGCTCACAAGCCAAGGATGATTTGCTTCACCAATCTACACCCGCAAAATGAAAGACAACTTCCAAAAAGCCCTTGCCGCTGTTCTTGTTCACGAAGG
>CAIQND010000021.1 GCA_903873045.1 uncultured Methylococcaceae bacterium
ATGAGGAGGATTAAATAAGGATTTTCTCCACTTTAATTTCCCCTCTCCCAACCCTCTCCCGCTGGAGAGGGCTTTAAGTAACTGAGCAACCCAATCTTTTAGCCGCTCCCCCAAGTAGCGGATGCGCCCGTTTGTATCGACCACTATGCAATAATAGACAATACCATTTCTTCGTGTTACGTTACTGAGTAAATTTACTCAGTAACGTAAAATTATGAATTACCAAAGACCACAAGAAGAGTTACTTAAATCGCGGCTTAGCGAATCCGTTCATTTCATTAATTTACTGGCAGGCCCCAGACAAGTTGGCAAAACCACAATTATTCGAGACCTTATCTCACTGATCCCAACGCAAGGTTACTACATCTCGGTTGATGATGAACCCGCCATAACCAATGATATTTATACCTTTGAAATCATCTCTTCTACTGTTTCGCCACCACAAAAAAAGGATGCTGCTTGGTTGCAATTTCAGTGGCAAGAAGCCAGAAACCGCACAGCCCAATGGCTAAAGTCAGGACAAAATGACAGTAAGAACGGGCAAATCCCAGCCTTCATCTTTGCTATCGACGAAGTCCAGAAAATCGAACAGTGGTCAGACATAATTAAAGGTCTATGGGATGCCGATAGGGCTAATGGTGTTCCCATGCATGTTGTATTGCTGGGTTCTGCACCACTACTCATGCAAAAAGGTTTGTCCGAAAGTCTAGCCGGACGCTATGAGGTGATTGCAATCAGTCACTGGGGATTCATCGAAATGCAGCAGGCTTTTGGCTTTAGCTTGGAACAATACATTTATTTCGGCGGTTATCCCGGCAGTGCTTGGCTAATCAAAGATGAAACACGTTGGCGTCGCTATGTTAGAGAAAGCTTGATCCAGCCCAATATTGAAAAAGATATTTTACAAATGGTGCGCATTAAAAATCCGATGCTGCTGAAACAACTTTTCGAATTAAGTTGTCATTATTCAGGCCAGGAATTGTCACTGACTAAAATGATTGATGCCATCAACGAAGCAAAACATACAGAGACACTAGCAGATTATCTGCATTTATTAGCTGAAGCCAAGTTGCTGACAGGCTTACATAAATATGCGGCGCAAGAAGTCCGTAAACGCAACTCAGCCCCAAAGCTTAACGTCTTTAATACAGCGTTGATGTCGGCAATTCAGGACTACAGCTTTGCTGAAGCGCAGGCGGATAGGAGTTATTGGGGCAGATTGGTGGAAAGCTGCGTCGGCGCACATTTGCTTAATACTAGCGATGAAGATACCAAGCTTTATTACTGGCGTGAAGGCAATCAAGAAGTCGATTTCATTCTGGCTAAAGGCAGAAAGTTGTCCGCGATAGAAGTGAAAAGCGCACCTAATCCGGTGGTGTCAAAAGGCCTGGATGTGTTCGGCCAAAAATACAGCCATGCCAGAAAGATTTTAGTGGGGAATGGCGGCGTAGCATTGGCAGAATTCTTATCTCAACCTGCCGAATACTGGCTGGACTAAACCTATGCTTGTTCACGTACCCCGTACCTGTACCGAAAAAATAGACGAGTCAAATGCCGAAAGCCATCTCATCACTTATTTTAGAGAGCGTGCGGCTTATGTATTGCTGGGCGAACCGGGGGCAGGAAAATCAAGTCTCTTCGAAGCAGAAGCGAAAAACACTCATGACGGGCTTTGTCTTTCCGCACGGGATTTCATTGCCCTTGATCGAGAGGAATGGCGAGATAAAACCCTGTTTATAGATGGCTTGGATGAAGCCAGGGCAGGCAATGATAATGCCCGAACCCCATTGGACGCAATTCGCGGCAAGCTCAATAAATTAGGCTGCAAACGTTTTCGGATATCCTGCCGCGCTGCCGATTGGCTGGGTTCGCTCGACACCAAAGATATTAAGCAAGTCAGCCCGGATCAGAAAATTTCTGTACTGCATTTAAACCCACTAAGCAGTGATGACATTAAGCAAATACTAGGCAATGACCGACGTATATCTGATGCAAAGGACTTTATTGAAAAAGCGGAGCAATTCGGTTTAACCGGCTTGTTAGAAAATCCTCAAACCTTGGATATGCTGATCTCAGCCGTCAAAGGCGGCCAACAATGGCCGACCAGCAAACTTGAAGTTTACGATTTAGCATCAAAACAGCTAGCCGCAGAATTGAATGCCGAACATGCTCAAGCACAAAAGCAACCCGCCACGATTCCGCAATTGCTTGAGGCTGCGGGCTTTTTATGCGCTATTCAAATTATTGCCAACGTCACGGGATTCACTGAAATTCAATCAATTGAAGGTCGAATTTGCCTGAATGACTTAAATCTTCCAAATGGGTTACAGATTCGTTCTGCATTAAAAACCCGTTTATTTAATAAAACCAATACTGGCGAATTCAGTTATATCCATCGCAGTGTCGCGGAATATTTGGCGGCTCGATTCATAGCAAACAAGATCAAAGAGGGCTTGTTATTTAATCGGGTGCTGGCTCTAACTACCGGTTTTGACGGCGGTATAGTCGCTGCTTTGCGTGGTTTGACGGCTTGGTTGAGTGTACTTTCTCCACAAGCACGCGAGCGTTTAATTGAGATTGATCCAATGGGGATTGTTGTTTATGGCGATGCTCAACTGTTTTCAACGAAAAACAAAATACAGCTACTTGATGCATTAAGACAGGAAGCAGAAAAAACGGATTACCTACGCCAAGAATGGCAAGCGCAAGCGTTTGCAGCCATTACCACTAAAGGCATGGTAACGCATTTGCTGGCACTGATTACCAACCCATCACGAGAGAATCCGCAACAAAGCGTGTTAAGATGTATATTGGATGGGCTATGCAACTCCGAATCAATACCAGAATTAAAACAAGCCTTGATAACTATGGTTCGTGACAGTTCCTATTGGGAAGGTATACGCGTTCGTGCTTTACAAGCATTTTTACATCAATATCCAAGCGATACTGAAAGCTTGCTTGAGCTTGCTGATGATATACGCCAAGAAAAAATTAGTGATAACAATAGATTATTAGGGTTGCTTCTGAACGAATTATTTCCTGAAAGCATTCCTGCTAACAGGATATTTCAATACCTTAAACCAGCCAGGAACGAATTCAATTACTCCTATTATGAATTATTCTGGTCACACAAATTTATTGAACGCTTAACGGACGAAGACCTGCCTATTGTTCTTGATGAATTGGCCAAGCGGGGCGATAAATTTATAGAAATCATACCGTACCGGCATCATCTATTATCAATGGCTGGCGCTCTATTAGTCCGTGGTCTTCAAGTTCACGGCGAAAACGCCTCGCTTGAACAGTTATATAACTGGCTATCTGTTGGGGTTGACGAATTTAACGACAAATTAAAGCCATATCGAAAAAAAATCTGTGATTGGCTTGGGAGTCATCCAAATATCTATCTAGGTTTACTCCAAGTCGGTATTAGTCGAATAAATAATTTTGACAATACTTCGGTCGAAATTTATAAGATTTTGGCTCAACTTCGTCATGCTGTGCCACCAGAAAATATGGGATTATGGTGGTTAGAACAAACTTTGTCTTCTCAGAGCCATAATCTGAGTTGTGAGTTTTTCCGTCAAGCATTTATGACACTAGTAAACGAGAATGGTCACCATGGTTTATCGCTTGAATATTTTCAAAATTGGCTTGTTACCCATCCTGAGTTTAACGAAACTTACCTTTCTGTGATTGTTAACCCCATCGAAGACTGGCGCTATGAGCATACTGAATCGGACAAAAAATGGGAAAAACAAAGAACGGATCAGTTAAAGACTAGGCTTAAATACTATATTCAGCATAAATTTGAAATTGCAGAGGGTAGTGCCCATCCGCAAGCTTACCATGATCTTGCTGCGGCCTATTTTGATCACTACAGTGATATTAATGGCAAAACAGGGGAAGAGCGATTATCGGATTTTTTGGGTGGCAATGTTGAGTTGGTAGATGCCGCCAAAAATGGCTTACGGAGAATAATAAACAGAACTGATCTGCCTGAACTTGATGATATTTTTGCGTTAGCTATAAAGAGTCGTGAACACTATATTCGCTTGCCACTTTTGGTTTTCATGGAAAAGCTTTATCAGGAAAAACCCTTAATATTATCTACTTTAAACGATAGCTTGGTGAGCAAAGCACTGGCCTTCTGGTATACCTATGGCGCAGGAGAGGAGCCCGCTTGGATCAAACCGTTGAGCTTGTTAAATGAGAGTCTCACCGCTCAAGTATTTATAGAATACGTTAGTGCAATGTTGGCTGGAAAAAAACAGCATATCCACGGAGTTTATCAATTAGCACATGACGATGATTATCAAGAAATAGCTAGACTCGCAATTATTCCAATACTAAATAAATACCCAGTTAGAGGCACAATCCAACAAGCAGTCAATTTGGAATACTTGCTTAAAGCCGCCATTAAGCACATGCCTAAAAATGAGCTTCTGCCACTAATTGAAAAAAAGTTGGCGCATAAGGGCATGGATATAGCGCAACGCGTGTATTGGCTTATCACTGGTTTGATTATCGAGCCATTGATCTATTCGGCTACACTCAGAAAGGAAATTAAAGGGAATACAGTACGAATAAATCATCTATCCGCATTTTTATGTCCGAGCTGGTCTGTGAAGGGCAATAATTACGAATTACCAGCTTCAGTCTTGGGAATGCTAACCGAAATATTAGGTCTTCGTTGCTCACCACATAGAGAAACTGGGGCGCATTGGGTTGGACAAGCCGAAAATGAAAGAGATTATGTTCACTACTTGCTCAACCAACTCGGCAATACGCCTAGCGAAGACAGCACAAGTGTCCTCGCCCATTTGCTGATGCTACCGCAATTGAGCGCTTGGCACGACCAGATTCGTAGCGCCCAACAAATCCAACTGCTAAGCCGCAGAGAAGCGTTGTTCAAACACCCCAGTGTTCTGCAGGTTATCAACACGCTCGGTAATTTAAAACCAGCTAATGTCGCTGACTTGGAGGCACTTACTGTCGATTGTTTGAGGCAACTTGCAGCAGAAATGCATGGAAGCAATACCGATAGTTATAAACATTTTTGGAACGTAGACCAATACAACAAACCCCTAACTCCAAGACCAGAGAATAGTTGTCGTAATTATTTACTCGAACGACTGAAGGCATCGTTATTAAAATATGATGTGCAGGTTGATTTGGAAGCTCATCAAGCCAAAGATAAACGTGCAGATATGAAGATGTCTTTTACTGGCGAAGGCAAAACTTTCCACCTTCCTATCGAAATTAAACGCGATTATCACAAAGCCTTATGGCGAACTATCCACGAACAACTAATACCGTTA
>CAIQND010000022.1 GCA_903873045.1 uncultured Methylococcaceae bacterium
CGTTTCCGGCACACTCGTACCGGATATGCCGGAAACGCTTATTCTCGCTTGCGCTCAAAAAGTCTTATTCCGGCCTACGACTGTTTCTAAGTAACCTAGCGACTCAACCGTTAAAAAATAGAACACAGATAACACGGATTTCATTGATAACAAACAATAGGCGTAGGCCGGAATAAGGCCACCCAAGCGTAGCGCGTGGTGGCGTTTCCGGCACACTCGTACCGGATATGCCGGAAACGCTTATTCTCGCTTGCGCTCAAAAAGTCTTATTCCGGCCTACGCCTAAAAATAAAATCCGTTGAACCCCGTGTTTCATGATAAAAACCAACCGCTAAAGAGCTGTTGATTCGGCTTTCTGTTCACGCGCCAATAGATTTTGAACTGCGGTTCTGGGTGCCAAACCTTCGTACAGCACTTTATAGGTTTGTTCGGTAATGGGCATGTCTATGGCAAGTTTCATTGCCAGTAAAAAGGTTTCCTTGGCTGCGGATATACCTTCAATTTCCTGACCAATTTCCTGGATGGCGGTCGCTATATCTTTACCTTGCCCCAACGCCAAACCAAAACGCCGGTTTCTGGATTGATTGTCGGTACAGGTTAAAATAAGATCACCCAAACCCGCCAAGCCCATAAAGGTTTCCTGTTTGCCGCCCAGTGCAACGCCCAAGCGAATGATTTCGTTAAGACCCCGCGTTATTAATGCAGACCGGGTATTAGCACCAAAACCCAGACCATCGGCAATGCCTGCGGCAATAGCCAGAACATTTTTTACTGCACCACCCACTTCGACACCCACTACATCCGAACTGGTATAGATTCTAAAATGACCGCTATGAAAGATACCACTCAGTTGCTTGGCAAAACTTGGCTGCACCGAGGCTATGGTAATGGCCGTTGGCAAGTTGGCTGCCACTTCATGAGCAAACGTGGGGCCTGAAAGAATAGCGGACGGGGTTTGTGTGGTAAAAATTTCGGCGACTATTTCATGCAATAAAGAGCCGTCATCGGGATTAAAACCTTTACTTGCCCACGCTATTTTTATTTCGTGGGATAAATACGGTTTAAGCTCAAGTAAGGTTTTTTTAAACGCATGACTGGGTACGCAAACCAGTATTACATCACCAAATGCAGCTACGTCAACCCAATCATGGGTAACCGTCAGATTTTCAGGGAAAAGATGACCTGGTAAATAGTATTTATTTTGACGGTCTTGGATAAGAGACGCGATGTGATCAGGATTATGTCCCCATAATAAAGTCTGGCAACCATTTCTGGCTGCCAGAAGTGCTAGCGCCGTTCCCCATGAACCGGCGCCCAATATGGTTATTTTTTGGTTAATCACATCAATTAATTGATGGTTTCAGAACCGGGGATTTGTTGTTGCGTTTGCTGTAAATGCTGCGAATACAAGGCATCAAAGTTTACCGGCGCTAACAGTAGCTGTGGAAAACCGCCCTTTGCAACGAGATCAGATACTGCTTCGCGTGCGTAAGGGAATAGAATGTTTGGACAGAAACTGCCCACCATAGGGCCCATTTCTTGGTCAGTAAAACCACTTAAAGCAAAAATTCCGGCTTGATTAACTTCAACCAGATAAGCGGTTTTATCGTTACTTTTAACGGTAATAGTGACAGTCAGCGCGACTTCGTATAATGAATTCTCTAAAGGCTCAACGTGAGATCCAAGATTAAAATCAACAGTCGGCTCCCATTTTTCTGTGAAGATGGTGGGTGAATTGGGCGTTTCAAAAGACATGTCTTTTGTATAAATTTTTTGGATAGAGAATTGTTTGTCTACTGCTGTTTGTTCTTCGGCCATGATAAATGTGTAGGTTAAAGGTTAGTGTTTAAGGTTTTAGTATACATGAGCTTTATGAAAGCGTTAATTACTTAAAGGTCAGGCGGCAGGTTTAGCTTTATTTTTTTGTTTACTGGTTATTTTTACCGGTAATTTATAATCGTTTTCCCAGGCTTGCATACCACCGGTGATAACGAAGACTTGTTCAAACCCTGCTTTGGTCAGTATCTTGCCAGCGGAAGCCGAGCGTGTACCGGTTTGACAGGAGATAAGAACAGGTTTGGTTTTGTGATCTGCTATTTTTGAAAGATCTTCCGATAATTTACCTAAAGGCATATTGATGGATTGCTCAATATGGCTGTGAATAAATTCATGCGGCTCTCTGACATCAATGACCAACGTGTCGCTATCGTTCATTTTGGCAACGGCGAGTAGCGGTGAAACAGAATCAAATTTCTTAAAGGCAGTGTCGATCAATTCCTGAACTAATAGATAAGTAACAACGGCCAGTGCGAGCGATAATATGTAATGATTTAAAATAAATTCTAGGTAACGGTCCATGGAGTCTGCTTTAGGTTAAGTGAATATCGAAAAAGGATTAGTAGGTGGAACAAAAAATGTCCCGCATCATTTTAATAAGTTGTAGCATGCGCTCATCATCAATAAAGTAATAAACGCGATTGGCTTCTTTTTTTGAGCCAAGAATATTTTTTTCTCTCAGTATAGCCAAGTGTTGGGAAACATTGCTTTGGCTGGTTCCTACCTGCTCGACAATATCTTGTACGCTGATGGACTGAGTGCCAAGAACACACAATATTTTTAACCGCAAGGGATGCGACATAGCTTTTAGACAGCGAGCAGCTCTGACTATATCGGTATCATCGTATAAAATGTGTGAGTCTTTATTTTCCATGAAACTACTTAATGAAACTGGTTTACGGTGTCTTAATTGTCAATTAAAGAACCTCCGAAGAATTATTTATACACAACTGCTACCAACGTGTATTAATATAACGGTTCCTTTGCCTGTTTGCAAAACGACAAATCTAACAAAATGATACCTTATTTTCAATCATTTTGGGTAATGGATAATATAACAATCACTCTGATTGCGTATATATCCGTCAGGCAGCCCCAATTTTGTTTTTAATGTGCGGAGATAAATATAAGATGTTGAATAGACCTAAACCCTTGGTTTTACTGATTATTGATGGGTTTGGTTACTCATTGGAACAAGAAAATAATGCCATTTCGATGGCTAATACCCCTTGTTGGGATCAGTTACAAAAAGATTACCCGATGACCTTATTGGATTGTTCAGGACACTCGGTTGGGTTGCCTGATGAGCAAATGGGTAATTCAGAAGTGGGGCATATCCATATAGGCACGGGGCGATATATTCCTCAAGATTTCACCAAGGTGAATGATGCGATAAAAGATACGAGTTTTTTTAGCAATCCCGTGCTTTGTCGTGCGGTCGACCTAGCCAAAGATAAAGGCAAAGCTTTACATATTATGGGTTTATTGTCACCCGGTGGCGTTCATAGCCATGAAGAGCAAATTTCGGCGATGGTCGAACTGGCAGCCAGCCGAGGCTTAAGTAAAATTTATCTACATGCGTTTTTGGATGGTCGGGATGTTCCACCAAAAAGTGCAGCCGCTTCCATTGACTTGTTGGATACCAAATTTGCCGCACTCGGTGCCGGTCGTATTGCCTCAATAACGGGTCGTTTTTATGCGATGGATAGAGACAATCGCTGGGATCGTGTAAAATCTGCTTACGACCTGATTGTTAAAGGCGAAGCCGCTGTTCACGCTGATTCTGCAAGGCAGGGGTTGGATGCCGCTTACGAACGGGGCGAGACCGATGAGTTTGTGTTGCCAACCGCAATTCTAGCCAGCGACGGTCAGGCGGTGATTCTTGATCCCGAAGACTCTATTGTGTTTATGAATTTTCGGGCTGATCGTGCCCGCGAAATTTCTCAGGCAATAACGTTACCGGCCTTTGCGTCTTTCGATAGAAACCATGCGCCGCATCCCGGTTATTTTTGTACCTTAACAGAATATCATCAAGATTTTGGTTACGATATCGCGTTCCCTTCTGTTGACATTAAAAATGGTCTGGGCGAATACTTGTCCACTATCGGCATGAAGCAACTACGACTGGCTGAAACTGAAAAATATGCGCATGTCACTTTTTTCCTTAATGGTGGCATAGATACCCCGTTTCCAGGAGAAGACCGAATTTTGGTGCCCTCGCCACAAGTCAGAACCTACGATTTACAGCCGGAAATGAACGCGGCAGAAGTTACCGATCATTTGGTTGAGGCGATTACCGGCGGTCAATACGACGTTATTATTTGCAATTATGCAAATTGCGACATGGTGGGACATACCGGCATCATTCCTGCCGCGATACTGGCTGTTGAAGCCATCGATAAATCCTTGCAACGCGTCATTGAGGCGTTAAAATCGGTGGGCGGTCAGCTTTTGTTAACCGCTGATCATGGTAATATCGAGCAAATGGTCGATAAAGTAACCGGCGAACCCCATACTGCCCATACCACAAACCAGGTGCCTTTGGTTTATGTCTGTGGAGATAAGCCGTTAGCCTCGGGTGGTGGTTTATCTGATTTAGCGCCGACTATGTTGGCTATTTTAGGTGTCGCTCAGCCCGCTGAAATGACGGGTAGATCACTTATTAATGCGGTTTGATGGGTGAAGCTGGTTTTTGTTTTTTTGTTGGGTACTTGCGTCAGCCTGGGTTATGCGGAGGATTTACAAACCAATACCGAACTTAATAAAGTCGAGTCAGATATTAATAATGTCACGCAGACCCTGCAACGACTTTCAGAACAAAAAGATACCTTGCAGAGTCTGTTGGCCGATACTGAAAAACACTACGGTGAAACAGCGGCTTTATTAAAAATATTACAGGCTCAAATTGATAGAAAGCGCCAAAGCCTGGACAAGATTCGTGAGAATATTGACATTTATCAAACTGAAATTGATAAATTAAGCCAGGAGTTGGCCGATCAAATAAGAGTCGCTTATGCAGTCGGGCAAAAAGAAAAGTTAAAATTGCTTCTTAACAAGCAAGACCCCGTGGTGTCCAGTCGGGTGATGGTTTATTTTAACTATTTCAATAAAGAACGCTTAAAAAAAATTACGGATATAGAAGCAGCCGTTAAGCGTTTGGATCAGTTAAATGAGCAAAAACAAACTGAAACCAAGCTGTTGGAGCAAGATCTGGAAAAAAAGCAATCCGAGCAGATTGTTCTTGACGAGGCCAGGAAGCAAAGAAACGAATTGCTGGTGCAAATTGGCAATGAATTTTCTTCAAGTGAACAACAGTTAAGTCAGTTACAGGAAAGTGAAAACAGACTGAAAAGTGTGATGGAGTCATTGCCTGTTACCGAAGAAGAGCTTGCTGTTGATGAACCAGCGACAGAATTATCTTCGGCAATGGAGAGTTCTTCTGAAACCAGAACTGATTTTTCTGCGCTTAAAGGCCAGTTGCCTTGGCCGGTTAATGGCAAATTGGCACACAAGTTTGGTAGCCCCCGAATCGAGGGCACTTGGGACGGTGTGTTGATTGATGCCAGTGAAGGGATGGAAATAAAAGCAGTGACTGCGGGCAAAGTGGTTTTTGCCGAGTGGTTGCGTAGTTATGGCTTGTTGATTATTATTGATCATGGTCAGGGGTATATGACACTGTATGCCTTTAACCAGAGTCTTTATAAAAAAACCGGCGATCCGGTAGCTGCTGGAGATGTTATTGCTTCTGTTGGACAAAGTGGCGGACGTAGCCAGCCCGGGTTGTATTTTGGAATACGCAATAAAGGTGTGCCGATTGATCCGTTGGAATGGTGCCGAAATTAAATCGGCTTCAAGCGAATCAGTCGTTAGATGATAATATATATAGAAAATCTAGGATTTGGAGTTTTAACGCACATGCTAAAAAAGAAAGCTGTTTTTATTTTATCCTTAGGGATTATGTTGGGTGTTTTTATGGGTACCTGCGTCAGTGTCTTTGCCGAGAAAAGCAGTGGCGACGTCGCAACCGATAACGAGGCGCTGCCCTACGAAGATTTACGGACATTTACAGAAATTTTCGGTCGGATTAAAAGGGATTATGTTGAGCCCGTTTCCGATAAAAAATTATTGGAAGATGCTATTCGAGGCATGTTGAGCGGTCTTGACCCTCATTCTGCGTATTTGGTTGCCGAAGAGTATCAGGAATTAAAGGAAGGTACGACCGGACAATTTGGCGGTTTAGGCATAGAAGTCACCATGGAAAACGGCTTTATTAAAGTGGTTTCGCCTATCGATGATACACCTGCCCAAAAAGCCGGTATCAAAGCCGGAGATCTTATTATCAAGCTTGATGACAAGCCGGTAAAAGGCATGTCCTTAAACGATGCAGTCAAGATGATGCGTGGCGAACCCGGCAGTAAAATTGTCCTAACTATCGTTCGTGAAGGTGCAGAAGCCCCTTTAAAAATGACCTTGACCCGTGACATTATAAAAGTTAAAAGTGTCAAAAGTAGGCTATTGGAAAAAGGCTATGGTTATGTGCGTATCAGCAGTTTTCAATCCGGTACAGGCGATTCACTTAAAGAAGCACTGGCTGCACTGAAAAAAGAAAACGGCGGCAACTTAAAAGGTCTGGTATTGGATTTAAGAAATAATCCCGGTGGCGTTTTAAATGCAGCGGTTGAAGTGAGTGATGCCTTTATTAAAAGCGGACTTATTGTGTATACGGAAGGACGTATCGAAAATTCGGAAATGCGCTTTAATGCGGCACCTGATGATTTGATTGATGGCGCACCCATAGTAGTGTTGATTAATGCCGGTTCTGCCTCGGCCTCAGAGATTGTTGCCGGTGCGCTGCAAGATCAAAAACGTGCGGTGATTATGGGCGAAAAGTCCTTTGGTAAAGGTTCTGTACAAACGATATTGCCCACCAGTAACGGTGCCGCAGTAAAGATGACAACAGCGCGTTACTATACGCCTTCCGGTCGCTCAATACAGGCTGAAGGCATTGAGCCTGATATTGCTCTGGCACGCGTTAAATTGGAAGCCTTGGACAAAGCCGATTTCATACCGGTTAAAGAGGCCGATTTATCAGGTCATTTGCAGAAAGGCAAAGGTGCGCCTGTTGATGCTGTGAAGAAAGACGACCCTGAGAAAGACAAGAGTAATAAGCAGGATGCAGCGGATTACACCTTGCATGAAGCCCTTAATTTATTAAAAGGCATCAGTATTATGAAGAAATAATCGGTGAGTAAACTGTAGTCAAAAAAAACCGGATTTCAGGCAACTGAAATCCGGTTTTTTTATGGCGGCTGTTTGGGTCATGAAATAACTTATTCACCACGAAGACACGAAGAAAGAAAAGGCAAGATAAACCGTTCGCTGAGCGGAGCCAGTAAAATCGCTTCGACTCCGCTCAGCGAACGGCTTAACTTAATGACAGTGACGCCTGTGCGTGGGAACCCAAGCTGACAGGGCAACGCACATTAAGCCTTGCGCATTGCCCCGCTCTAATACTTTGGCTTTTTCATTCTTCGTGTCTTCGCGGTGAAATCTCTTAAAAACCTTTTAATAATCTACAGCAACAATTTATCATCAATGGCTATAAAACAGTTAGCCGCATTGATTAAAGACGGTGCCGTCAAAGCGGGTACGCCATAGACTTCAGTGGTTACGGGAAAGGTGCCAGCCACTTTATTGAGTAGCAAATCAAAGTCACCATCCCCAGATAACAAAATAACCACATCAGACTTAGCAGCGTACTCAATCACATCCAGAGTAATACCGACATCCCAATCACCTTTCGCAGAGCCGTCACTGCGTTGTATATACGGCTTAAGCTTGACCTCAAAACCGATATTCCGAAGTATTTGCTGAAAGCCCAGTTGCTTGCTGTCACCTTTGTCGATGGCATAAGCAAACGCTGCGACAACGGTTCTATTGGCCGTTGCCTGAGTCCAGAATTCGCTGTAATTAAAATGCCGTTGATAGCTTTGCCGTGTGGTGTAATAAATGTTCTGCACATCGACAAAAATGGCGACTTTTTCCATACGGTTATTTGATAAATGAACAACAATAGTCGGTCGGTGTGTGTATTTTTACGGTAAAAGCAGCATTAGCCGGTACATAAAATGAATCACCAGCCGTCACTTTTTGCCATTCATCTGTTTCGGGCAATAAAACATCCAGGTCACCATCGATGATTTCCATTAATTCTTTATCAGCGGTGTTAAAAATGTATTCACCCGGCAACATAAAGCCCAGTGTTTTTAAAGAGCCATCAGCAAAACGGATAGTGCGACTGCTGACATTGCCACCGAAATAGACGTTGGCTTTTTTGACGATGGAGACGTTGGTAAATTCTGACATGAGTGTCCTTGATGGTTACAGTTGAGTAAATTAGGGTCGGAATGATAGCAGATTGTTTTGTTAGCCGTTTATTTTAGTGCTTTTTTTGGCTGACTAAGTTGGGACAGTTTAAGGTTAAACCTTTTTGCTTGTCCCGTCTAAAGTTGGTAATGCTTCTTTTGAATCACAAAAAGCCTGGGGGCAGACGATTTATTCTCTGAGCTGTAAATAATACGGCTTTTAAAGTGCTTATCATCCAGTTGTTCACACCAGTTTTTAACGTGGGCTGTTTCAAGATCACCGCCTGAATGTCCCGGATAAGCCATGATGGTGATAATACCCTGACTTGATAATAACTGGCAGGCACTCTGTAAAGCCGTTATGGTTGAATCGGTGCAAGTGATAATAGTTTTATCACCACCCGGCAGATAGCCCAGATTAAACATAATCACACTAATAGTGCCGTGATGATGAGTCGGAATCTTGTCGGCCATGTCGGCATGGCTGGCATGAATTAACGTCAAACATTCCGGATTGGGTATTTGAAAGCATTTTTGATGGGTTGATTCGATGGCCGCTTGTTGTATGTCAAAACCAAAAACCTTGCCTGACGGACTGACTTGTTCGACCAAAAACAAGGTGTCGTGGCCGTTGCCCACGGTAGCGTCAATGGCAATGGCACCCGCGTGAAGAACTTCTTTAATGAGATTATGAGCGGTGTTAACCAGTGAAATGCGTTGCATAATGACGTTGAATGTTTGCAATTAATGGGGTGTTAGTTAATAAGGTATCAGCGAAATGTTGGCAAAGCCCGGGTATCTGCAAGCTGCCTTTAGCGCCAAAACCGTTAAAAATAGCCAGTTGCGGGTGTTGTGGATGGCGACCGATAAAGGGCTGTTTATCCAAAGTACAAGGCCGAATATTGGCTTGATGACACAGTAAAGTGGCTAGCTCCAAATCAGCTGAAACGGATTTGAGTGTTTTTAATAACTCTTCTCTACCGCGTTCGGTAGGTAAGGTGTTCAGGTTTTGCCTGTCGAATGTTGCGCCGACACGGATGTGCAGATCATTTAAAGGAATTAACCAATCACCAAAATTCAGGATTTTATCAGGTAATTGGCTTTGATGTTCCAGTGTTAAAATTTCACCTTTTACCAATTGAAAAGGCAGCCACGAAAACCAGGGATTATGCGTGGCATGATGGCCTTCGCAGAAAATAATCTGCTTCGGGGCAATATCCTGCCAGCGCAAAGTCGGTTGCAACTGAATATCTTGATAATCAATATCGGCCCGTCGGTAACTATTTTTGGCGATAAAGAAGGCTTTTAAACAGCTTAATAACGGTCGAGTTAATAAATAGCCGGTTTGTTTTTGTTCCAAAAAGCCAAAGGGGGCAATCAAATTTTTTATAGCGCGGTCTGGCGATGTTATTGCGCCCAAATAGTCGTGATAATCTGGGTCATTAAGTCGTTTAAGGCCATGGGTTAATTCTTTATCGCTGCGAAAAAGCCGCAGCATGGGTTTTTCTATATAAAAAGTTTGCTGAAAAATAGCAGCCAAGTGCGAGTAATATTGTTTTGCCGTGGGGAGTAAATTGTCGACCTCCACAGATTTTACAAAACGCATACCGGTGACGGGATTGATTAAGCCAGCAGCGACCTGTGACGCGTTTTCCCTGCCATTATCAACGATAATAACCTGGCAACCCCGCTGTATCAGCTCCCAAGCCAACAAACTTCCAGCCAGTCCCTGACCGATAATTAAGTAATCGATAGTCATTAAGTGATTTCCTTATTTCTCAAATTAATTCAACACAAATACACGAAGAAAAATATAAGCTTTTGTTTTCGTATCCCTTCAACTATGAAGTGTGACGGAGTTTGTAAACCAGACGGCAGCAAATCTTTCTTATCCGCGTCAATCAGTCAAATTCGTGTCATTCGTGTTCCAATGTCATTAAGTTAAGTCGCTCGCTGAGCGAAGTCGAAGCGATTTTGCCGACTTCGACTTCGCTCAGCCAACGGTTTATCTTCCCAAGAGACGCTTAGGAATGTGCATGAAATAACTTCGGCATCTTGCTCCCTCTCCCTCTGGGAGAGGGCTGGGGTGAGGGAATATAAATGGTCAAGTTATTTCATGCTCATTTCTTAACTTAACGATTGATCCGTGTTCTATTTTTTAACGGCTGAGTTGTTACCGTTTTTAGCTAACAGCAGCGCTTAATGCCGTTCCATTTTTCATCTTGCCACTGCCTGAAAAAATCAGCTTTGCTTAATGGTGGATGACAATCATGATCTGCATCGACTTGATGATGCCGAGCGTAATATTTTAGATATTGCTCGTAAGCATCATCACCTGAAAGGCGACGCACCATCTGCCAGAAGACTTTGAGTCTGCCTGACATTAATCCCTCACCCAATCTTCAACCAGGCGAGTCGGACTATGCGCTGATTCTGTTAAGGGCAATACCGACTTTCCTGAAAGATAACGGGCGCAAACACGTAACATATCAAAAACAATTAACCACAATAAGCTGACAAAAAACACCGTCAACCACGCATCCAGATGCAAATTAAATATCAATTGCGGGGCAATCGAAGCTTTGGCGGGTGGCAAAATCCCCGCTGCCAATTTATCCGTTAAATCGTTGGCCGCTGAAAAGAAACCGATGCGAATATCATCGCTGGCAATTTTTTGCCAGGCGGCCGTTGTAGTAATTATAACCAGCCCGATCAATGGTAACCCGGTTACCCAGGCTTGTTTTAGTTTGCCGGATTTAATCAAAATCCCTGTCGCCACACACAGCGCGATAGCCGCCAACATTTGATTGGCAATACCGAACAACGGCCATAAAATATTGACACCGCCGTTGGGGTCTATCACACCAATGTACAGAAAATAACCCCAACCCGACACGACCAAAGCACTGGTAAAAACAACAGAAGGTAGCCACGATGTTTCGCCCATTTTGGGCCAAATATTACCGAGCATATCCTGCAACATAAATCGGCCTACACGCGTTCCTGCATCCAGCGTAGTGAGAATAAAAATGGCCTCAAACATAATGGCAAAGTGATACCACAAAGCCAACAAACCTTCCCCAAAAGCGCTGCCAAAAATACTCGCCATACCGACCGCCAGTGAAGGTGCGCCACCGGTACGTGCA
>CAIQND010000023.1 GCA_903873045.1 uncultured Methylococcaceae bacterium
CCGGTGTTGATCTCCAGTGAGAAGACGCTTAATACGGCCACCTCCGTATTACTGGAATCCAATCATGCGCTGGGTTCCGTGGAAGCACTCGCTGCGCCGGATGCGCCTTTATGGCAATCACTTGAAGCGTTGCGTGATGCGGCTCAATCCACAAAGACTTTGACTGATTACCTTGAGCGTCACCCCGACTCGATCATTTACGGAAAGGAGTAAGATTATTATGAAGTTTGGCGTGGAGGGTGATATGAAGAGCAGAGCGGTTTTTGCATCGGGTATTATTGTTTTAACACTCTTATTAAGTGGGTGTGCGCATGACCGTCAGCCAGTACAGTTTTACAGGCTTAACGCCGATGCCGGTGTGGACAGAACCCGCCTGGTTCCCGTTGCAACCCAAGGCCCGGTGATAGGTTTGGGGCCAATACGCATTCCGGAATATCTGAATCGCCCCCAGATGGTGATTGCAATCACTGATAATCAATATCAACTTTCCGAAGATCACCGTTGGGCAGAACGTTTGGATCAAAATATCTCGCTGGCGTTGTTCAAAACCTTGCCCAGCCAGCTGGGTACGGATCGCCTCGTGCGTTATCCCTGGTCACAGCGCCAAGTGGTCGATTATCAAGTCGGCATTGATGTATTGGAGTTTAATGTCGATGCAAGCGGTCAGAGCCGGTTAATCGCCCAGTGGTTTGTAAAGCATAAAGATAAACCCGCTATTGATAAACGCTCTGTCTACCAATTTCCGGCCTCAACTACTGATTATGCCGTTATGGTTAAAGCCCAAAGCCAATGCCTTTCAAAGCTGGGCGAGGACATCGCCGTAACCTTGCGGCAGCTTATGGCATCAGAAGGCGGCAAGTAAGTTAAGCAAAAAGCCGCTGATTGATTTATTGCCTGATGGATCATGATTGTACTCATTCCCAAGCTCCAGCTTGGGAACCAGAAGAATACCGTAGGGGCAGAAGATAAGCTGCCCGCTGTTATGCGGCGTGTTATCAGGGTAGAAACTATCTACCCCTACGGATTGCCCTGCTAACCCGACAAGTCTGAACCATTAATAGAACACGGCTGATACAGATTTAAACATATTTTTAAAAAACCTAAGTTTCCTTCGCGGCAATTAAAGCCCCGACTTTCTATTTTTATTGACCGATTGAATGTTGGTTTGCAAAAAGCGAGGTTTAACTTTATTGCCATTCCGGCAGTGCTACACAGCACCCATAATGTAAACCAACATACTGATTAAATACAGTAAAATTTCCCATCCCATCCCATCCCATCCCATCCCATCCCGATAATGCCGACCGTAGTGTTCAATCATTTCTTGCTACAATTTCAATTTATTTAATGACAAAACAAGAGATTTTGGTATTCTACAAATACAATTTTAATATATAAAATATGTATTAAAGTCGTATATCAAACGTGTCAATCCTCAATTGGGTTGCATGTGTCACGGACGACATAGCCAAACTTATTGTGAGATAAGGACGGAAAGCTCCAGAACCTTGTTCACCCCAAGGTTGGCTGAGTTGCATTATTTTAATGTTCGATTTGCTCTTAATTTTCCCATGACTTTCCAAAAAGGTTTAATGGCGCTGCTATTGTGTAGCGTCCAAGCGGTTTCTGCTGCCAGCTTTAGTTACACCGGCAGTTTTTCTAATGACAGTGACGTACAGTTGTTTGATTTTTCGCTGGCGGCTGATTCAAGTGCTGTTGTTATCAACACCTTGTCCGTAAATGGCGGCCTTAATGTAGCGGGCAATTTAATCGCGGCTGGCGGTTTTAATCCTTATCTTTCGCTATGGGATCAAAGCGCGGGCGGTTGGGTATTTAATAC
>CAIQND010000024.1 GCA_903873045.1 uncultured Methylococcaceae bacterium
GCGTGCTTTCTTTTATATAAGATAGATGACAATATTGACAATCCAATCAACACGGCACCCACCGAGCCAGTGATTATTTCAGAAATATGATAGGTCATGCTGACCAGCATAATACCTGCCAGCGAACCAATGGCATAATGTGCGCCGTGCTCCAAAAATACATATTCATCCAAGGTGCCTTTACGTACCAGATACACGGTCAAACTTCTGACAAACATCGCGCCTATTGCCAAACCCAGCATAATAATGATTACATCTTGGGTAATCGCAAAGGCACCGATAACGCCATCAAACGAAAACGAGGCATCTAATACTTCAAGATATAAAAAGCTCATAACACTGCCTTTTTTAATGATTTCCGAAACCTCTTCGCCTTCTTCTTCATCTTCAAATAAAGTCGCCAAACTGTCCACGATAACAAATAAAATAACGCCAGCAACACCGGCAACCAAAGCATCTAATCGAATCGCATCGGGAAGCCAGTTCTGGCTAATCAACAACAGGCCCAATGCCAGAATAATTTCAATGGATTCAAGTTTTCCGAATGACGCCAATTTTTTTTCCAGATAGCCCAGCCAATGCAATTCTCGGCCTTCATCAAAGATGAACGAGAAAAATACCATCAACAAAAACATTCCGCCGAAAGCCGCAATTTGTACATGCGATTCGTTTAAATGTTGCGAATAAGTATTGGGGTCATGCAGCGCCATATTGGCTACGCCATAAAAATCAATACCGGTAGCAACGGCAACAATTAAAATGGGAAACAGCAAGCGCATACCAAACACGGCAATTAAAATTCCCCACGTTAAAAAGTACTGTTGCCAACGCGCATCCATACGCTTTAAGATGGATGCATTCACAACGGCGTTGTCAAATGATAAACTCACCTCGAGAACTCCCAGAATAAGGGCGAAAAACACGCCCATTATTCCACCCCAATAAAGGGCTATAGCCAAACAAATGGCTGTAATGATAAAAGAAAGACGAAAATGCTGCATAAAATACCTGTTTGATTAGTGTTTTTGTTGTGCAACTATAAGACTATTTAACTGAAAATCAACCTAATGAATGATAATGACGCTTTTTTTACCGCCGCGCAGCAATTGATTGATGCCGGACGTTTTATTGACAGTAAAGGCTGGGTTCCTGCAACCAGCGGTAATTTTTCCGCGCGACTGACTGATGGCAGCATTGCGATTACCGTTTCCGGCAAACATAAGGGCCGGTTGGAATTAGAAGATATTATGCTGATTGATACCGAAGCCAATGCTTTGGATGGTAAAAAACCGTCCGCAGAAACGGTATTGCATACGGCATTGTATAAGCGTTTTCCTGACATTCACTCAATATTGCACCCGCATTCGCTTAATGCCACGCTGATATCAAGAATTTTTAAATCTAAAATCGTTCTGGAAGATTATGAGCTATTAAAAGCACTGCGGGGTACTACGACACATGAAACTCAAGTTGTAGTGCCTATTTTTGCCAATGACCAAAATATTCCCCGTTTGGCGGAAGTGGTTGATCAGTATCTGAATAACAACGCTACCTGCTGTGCCTATATTATTGCCGGACATGGACTCTATACCTGGGGTGCTTCGGTACAGGAAACCCTGCGTCATCTTGAGGCGCTGGACTTTTTATTTGATTGTGAACTACGACTGCATGGAGTCAAAAATTAATGAGCGCATTAACTATTTACCCGGATAACCAGCCCGAATACGGCGAACAATACACCGATTTTATCGCCATCCAACAGCATCTGAAAAATATAGGCGTTCAGTTTGAACGTTGGGAAGCCACGTTTACACTGGCAACGAATGCCGATCAGGCATCGGTACTTGAAGCTTACGCAAGCTCTATCGACAAACTAAAGCATCAGTGCAATTTTCAATCCGTTGATGTGATGAAATTAACCCCGGATAATCCTGAAAAAGCCGCCTTTAGACAAAAATTTCTGGCCGAACACACCCACGATGATTTTGAAGTACGCTTTTTTGTCGAAGGCCGTGGACTGTTTTATTTACATGTTGCCGATAAAGTCTATGCCGTATTATGTGAGCAAGGTGATTTAATCAGCGTACCGGCCAACACCACGCACTGGTTTGATATGGGTGAAAATCCCGAATTTACCTGTATACGCCTGTTCACCACCCCCGATGGCTGGGTCGCTAATTTTACCGGCCGCGAAATTGCCAAAACCTTTCCAACCTTAGACCAATA
>CAIQND010000025.1 GCA_903873045.1 uncultured Methylococcaceae bacterium
AGAATATGATGAAAATGTTCCCGGTCAGGTGCAAAAGGTGATCGTCCTTTTCTTATGCGCCGTATTATGATGCTGAACGAATCCAAAATGGGTGCCGCAATAAGCCATAATACCGTCGCTGGCGAAATGATTTTTTGATCGCCTTGTGAGGCAGAAATGACCAACCAACAAATGGTGAAGCCAAACAGCATGCTGCCCGCATCGCCAAGAAAAGTCAGGGCTTTTTCGCGTCCTTGAATGGGGAAGTTACATAGCAAAAAGGCTGCGGTAGCCGGAGCAAGGATAAAACAAAGTTGCAAGGACTCGCTGGACTTATAAACAATGCATAACAGCGACAGTAGAAAATAGATGGTGAATGAAATACCACCTGCCAAGCCATCAATGCCGTCAATCATATTGAAGGCGTTGATGCCCCCTACCACTGCAAACACGGTAAACAAGGTGGAAAAATAGCCGAGTTGTATTTCACCCAACCCAAATAAATCGCCCAGGCTGGTTATCTCAACGCCCCCCCATCTTATCATGATCAACGTTGCAACTATTTCTGCGACAATCCGTGGTTTAACGCTTAAGCCTTTAAAGTCATCAATCACTCCCGTGACAACAATGATGAAGACGGCTGCCAAAAAAGCAATATTGACTGGGTTGATCACATTATGTATCAAGATAATGTAAGCGATGCAAAAAAACATCGCCAAGCCACCAATTAGCGGGATTTCTCCTTGGTGTTTTTTTCGTGAGCAGGGTTTGTCGGTAAGGCCGATTTGAAATGCCAATGGTCTTGCCAGCATAATGGCTGCAACTGTTATAAAAAAAGAGTCACTGGCTATTACCGCTGCATTTAATAATTCGAAATTGTTCATAAAATAATTAGTTACTTTTTTATTTTTTCATTGTCAGTAGATTGTTTGAGAATAGTAAGCGTAGTCAGGTCTTCTATTTTTGAACAGCCTACTGGCTTGATGTTTAATCAAATCTATAGGGATTATGCGCGAAATGACTTAAGCTCATTAGCTCCTGATCCCAATTCTTACCAGTAGTCGATAGTTTTTGTAAGTGCTGTAACTTGCTGTTTTATTAGGTAGAAAAGCTGCTGTGACGCTAAAATATAATTAATAAAATTTTTAGTATGCTTAAGGCCGCCGTAAAAACATCAGTAGATAATATTGATTATCTCTGCTTCGGTAAAAGCAACCATGATTAAGATCATAAGGAGGAAATGATTTGCTATAGGTAATATTAACAGCAATTTGATATTTATTTTTTTCATTAGTATTTGCATTTTGCATTTTGCATTTTGCATTTTGCATTTTGATTTTTTTATGTCAAAAATTGTATCATTTTTTTGTAAATTGTATAAAATTTTTTTGCAGAAATAATTTTATTTTCATTAATATTCTTTTTTATCTAAAAGAAATAAGGCTCTTGCTCTATCTTTATGCAAAAATGAATGTGATTAAAATAAGGGTTGTAGCGGTTTATGTGAATTTTTGGATAAAAAAACCTTGAAATTGTGTTGGTCTATTATTTGACTTATCATGGCAAATATAAATCGATTGAGCGTTGTTCGGTGCGCTATGGGTGCATCCGCTACTTGGGGGACACAAGTCACTTTGCTCCTTCTCCAGCGGGAGAAGGTTGGGATGAGGGGGATTAAATAAGGATTTTCTCCACTTTAATTTCCCCTCTCCCAACCCTCTCCCGCTGGAGAGGGCTTTAAGTAACTGAGCAACCCAATCTTTTAGTCGCTC
>CAIQND010000026.1 GCA_903873045.1 uncultured Methylococcaceae bacterium
AAAAGGCGAATCCATGCGCAAAAAAATGAATTCCTTGACTCAAGTTGAACACTTGGAGTAAAAATTCACTTCCACCGATGCGTTAGGTTTTAGGTGTTCAAGTTCGATCAGAATAAGTGTTCAAATTAATCAGAATACGCAATAATTACAGTTTATGCGCTATAGGGGGAGCTATGAAATGTGAGTTTTGTGGTGGGGATACAAGACTAAAGAGAGTAAAACGCCAGCACTGGCTGAATGGAAAGCTATACATTGTAGAAAATATGGAGGCGGAAGTGTGTGCTGAGTGCGGAGAAAGATATTACCATGCCAAAACATTGGATGCTGTTGATGCGTTTCTTTCAAAACAACACACGGTTGAAGACAGACTCAGTGTAGAAGTAGTTAGTTTTAACCAAGTTGCAGCGTAACTCAACGCTTAAGCCGGTCGGGCAACCGCTTTTTGTTGCCCGACATTTCAGTCTAAAAGCAAATAATTGGAATATAACAATGCCGCCTAAGGTTAAAGAACTGGTTCGTGATTTAGCAATGACTGGTTTTTTTAATAGAGGCGACAAATGAAAGAAAGTGACCGCTATATCAAAATTGTTGAATGGTCTGATGAAGATGGATGTTTTGTTGGTTCTTGTCCTGGAATAATTGATACTTGTTGTCATGGCGATGATGAGATTAAAGTTTATACCGAGCTTTGTCAGATTGTGAATGAATGGATTGAAACTATCAAAAATGATGGTAAGCCTTTGCCATCGCCTACGGTGAGCAGGAATTTAGCAAGTAAATTATTGAATGTAGCCTAATTGAGCGGGACGGGGTTGCCGCGTCCTAAACGTTTCAAATCGTCGAGTGCTCATCTAATTTAGTAAGTATTCACCTCCTCCTTTGAAAAAGGGGGGCGAGGCAATGCCATTAAGTTAAGTACCTCTTGGCAAGATAAACCGTTGGCTGAGCGGAGCCGAAGCCTGCAAAATCGCTTCGACTCCGCTCAGCGAACGGCATAACTTAGTGCCATTGTCCCCTAACCACTCTTTTTCAAAGAGGGGACTGAATAGTTACAAATTTTCGTAACGATCCGGTAGATATTGATTTCGATCATAGAGCACGGATGACACGATTATATGGGCTTCAAAACCTTCCTTATCCGTGTCTATCGGTCAAATCTGTGTTTTGTTTTCTAACGGTTAACTTTCTTAAGAACTGCACGACAACATGGAGCAACCTGCGCGTTGCCTTGCCCAATCGGGGCGTTTAGCGGCAAATTCTTCTTGGTCGGGTTGTTCATCGTAGGGGTGGCGCAATAATTCCAATAACTCGTTAACCATCGAAAAATCGCCTTGTTCAGCTTTATCAATGGCGAGCTGGGCAAGGTAGTTCCGCAGGACATATTTAGGATTGACGGCATTCATGCGCTGTCTTCTCAACTCATTCGATGTGCCGTCAATTTTCAAACGGTTAATATAACGCTCAAGCCAAAGAGTTAAATGGGATTTATACTCTGGCGTTATTTGTTCTGGAACGTAATAAGCGATGCTTAAAAGAGTCAGTATTACTTCATAATCAACCGGTTCTACAATGATATCTATCTTGGCCAACTGGCGATAAAAAAGTGTCATATCGGTTTCAATCAACGCCAGTAGTTCCAACAATTCAGTGCATAAGTCGCCATCGGTTGCCGTGTCAAAGGCATTTAAACCCAGTTTGCCCGCCATCATGGCTTGCCAGCTCTGTTCAAAGGTCAGCTTATAAACAGCCAACGCTTCTTGCAATGGCTCTACTTGCTCAATGAGCGGATAAATGGCATTAGCGAGTTGCCCCAGATTCCAGTAAGCGATTTGCGGCTGGTTGCCGAAGCGATAACGGCGCTGCTCGACATCGGTTGTGTTGGGTGTCCAGTTAAGATCGAAATTTTCCAGCCAGCCGTAGGGTCCGTAATCAATGGTTAGACCCAATATAGACATGTTATCGGTATTCATGACCCCATGAACAAAGCCGACGCGCTGCCAATGCACAATCATTTCCGCCGTCCTTTTGCAAACTTCGGTAAACCAGGCGATATACACGTCTGGCGACGGTTTCCCTAAATGCGGAAAATCAGTGCATATCGTGTAGTCTGCCAGTTTTTTTAGCAAAGCAACATCGCCGCGTGCGGTTAAAATTTGAAAGCTGCCAAAGCGGGTAAAGGAGGGCGCAACTCGACAAACAATAGCGCCCGGTTCCGCTTTGGGATTGCCGTCATAAAACATATCCCGAACAACCGTTTCACCGGTCAGTACTAAACTTAACGCCCGCGTGGTCGGCACGCCTAAATGATACATGGCCTCGCTGCATAAAAATTCACGCACGGATGAGCGTAACACTGCCAAACCGTCGGCTGTTCTGGAGTATGGTGTCGGCCCCGCACCTTTAAGTTGCAAAGCCCAACGCTCACCTTTTTGATTGACTATCTCGCCCAGATTAATGGCGCGGCCATCACCCAGTTGACCCGCCCAATTACCAAACTGATGGCCACCATAACAAGTCGCATAAGATTCCATGCCGGCAGTCAGACTGTTACCGGAAAATACTTGCGTAAAATCGTCTGCCTCACAGGTATCGGTGGTCAAATCCAATAGTTCGGCTACTTCTCTCGAATAAGCCACCCGTTGCGGATTGACCACTGGGGTGGGTTGTACTCGGGAGTAACAAGCGCCGAAAACTTGACGACGATTATTGATAGTTTCTTCATCTGCGGGTAATTCACGAATGAAGCGATTATCGAAAATTAAATCATTAAGATTGGAGGGATTGGCTTGAGAAGTCATGGGTAATAAGTAGGTGTTGTGATAATTGACGAAAAACCCAATAGACAGTTTTTGATATGGGCGTTGGTTATTCCGTTTAGCTTATCATACCCGATAAATCAGTTGATCTATAAAAACTAAAAAATCACGAAATGATTGTTTGCTGAATTAAGAGGGGGCAAGATGTCTAAGTTATTTCGTGCGTATTCCTTAGGAACGAGCACGAAATAACTTGAGCAACTTTAATTTTTACCCCCCTTTTACAAAAAGGGGGGTAGATGTTACTTGGTTACATTATTTCATGTTCATTCCTTAAAGATATTAATTCATCACGAAGACACGAAGAAAAACCAAAGAAAAATCTTCGTGTCTTCGTGGTGAAATGTCTTAAGGTTATTTCTGCGAAAGAACTTACCTACTAGACGAATCCAATCGCTTGCTTGCGTGAGTGAGAAAATTCTACTTTTAATGGGTAAAATATTCT
>CAIQND010000027.1 GCA_903873045.1 uncultured Methylococcaceae bacterium
ATGACGGCGCAAATAGGCATCATGCGTGTTACTGAAGAATTGGATGCCTTGTCTGCGATGGGCATTTCACATTCTTTACGCTTGATTTTACCCAAAGTGATGGCGTTGACGATGATCATGCCGCTTTTAAGTGCCTGGACTAGCGCCTCAGCGCTGCTAGGCGGCATGTTTTCGGCGCAAAATACCTTGGATATCAGTTATCAGCAGTTTTTTCTTAAACTGCCTAATGTGATACCGTTACTCAATGTGTTTATTGGTTTGGGTAAAGGCGCTGTCTTTGGCTTTATGATTGCCCTGATTGCCTGTCATTTTGGTTTTAGAATTAAACCCAATACCGAAAGTCTGGGCAGTGAAACAACCAATTCCGTGGTGGCCTCCATTACCGTGGTCATTATGATTGATGCTGTCTTTGCCATTTTATTTATGGGCGTAGGCATGCCATGACCTCATCCGATGCGATACGCTTGGAGCATATTTACACCCGCTTCGATGATAAAATTGTGCATGAGGATATTAATCTTAGTTTGAAGCGTGGCGAGATATTGGGCTTGGTAGGCGCGTCCGGTTGCGGTAAAACCACCTTGCTACGTGAAATTATTGGTTTGCAAATACCCACTCAAGGCGAAGTGTTTGTGATGGGGCAATCTTTAAAAAATGTAGCGGCCGATCACGGCCAGCGGTTACGTTATAATTGCGGTGTGCTGTTTCAGAAAGGCGCATTATTCAGCGTGTTAAACGTTTTTGATAACATTGCTTTTCCGTTGCGCGAACTGGGTTTTAAGGATGAAGAATTAATCAAACGTATCGTCTTTATGAAGCTGTCAATGGTCGGATTAGCTGACCATGATGCCTGGCTAAAACCCGCTGACTTATCCGGCGGTATGATCAAACGGGTAGCACTGGCTCGCACTATGGTGTTGGAGCCGGGACTGTTGTTGCTGGATGAACCCACCTCCGGTTTGGATCCAATTTCAAGCGAAGACTTTGTCAGCCTGTTATCAGAACTGCATCGCGCCCATCAGTTTACGGTGGTTATGGTGACCCATGATTTGGATATTTTAAGGGATTTGTGTACTCAGGTTGCCGTGCTGGCGGATAATCAATTGGTTGCTTTTGGGTCACTGGCTTCGGTGTTAAGCTGCAAACATCCGTTCATCGAAAAATTTTTTTACAATAAACGCGCTCAGCGGGTATTTCAATATCAAGAGGCTACTCATGGGGAGAGATAAACACGCACTGGTCACCGGTCTTTTTTTGATTATTTTTGTGATAGGGGTCACTGCGGTTATTTATTGGATAGGGCATTTTGAAAGGGAGCGGAATGATTATGTTATTTCAACTCTGAAGTCTGTGTCCGGTCTTAACCCCGAATCAACGGTTTTTTTTCGGGGCATTGCCGTAGGAAAAGTGAAAAAAATTCTGTTTGATCCCAATGATGCCGGTATTATTCTGGTTCCCATTGAAGTCGATAAAGACATTGTATTTACTCAAGGCGTTTTTGCGACTTTACGTTTAAAAGGGGTAACGGGGCTTACTCAGATTCAATTAGAAGATTCCGGTACGTTACCTGCGGTGTTGCAGCCTGGCGATGATCCTTTGTCCCGCATTCCTTTAGTGCCCTCTATGACTGACAAATTGATGAGCTCGGGAGAAGAGCTTTTGCACAGAGCGGATAATTTAATATTGCGACTGAGTTCGTTGTTAACTGTTGAAAATGAAAAACATATCGGTGATATTTTAAGTAACCTGAGCGCTTCGACCAATAAACTTTCTGATTTACGAAAAAGTATTGATAAGGCGCTGGTCGGTATTCCTGCCTTAATCACGGACAGCCAAAAAACCTTGGCTCATATCAATGAATTAACCCACGATTTACAATTATTAACCGGCGATGTGCAAAACCTCAGTACAAAAGCAGGTCATCTGCTTAATACGGGTGAGTCGGCCAGTGATTTATTGATGCAAACCACCTTACCGAAAGTGAATAAATTGCTTACCGAATTACAATCAACCGCCCAACAGGTAAAAAGAGCCGCCGCAGCACTGGATAATAATCCACAAGCCTTATTGCTGGGGCCTGATCATCAAGGCTCCGGCCCCGGTGAACCGGGCTATAAGGAACCCCAATGAAACCTCTATTATTCGGTTTACTGGTGTTGTTAACGGTCGTGTTTAACACCGGTTGTAGTGTTTCAAAGATGCATCCGGCCCTCCATGATTTTGGCCTGCCTGTTTCTGTTTTAAACCATAAGAACAACCAAGCTAATGAGTCTGCAATTACCGTGGATGCGCCCACATGGCTCTGGGATAATCGTCTTCGTTACCGACTGCTTTATGCATCACCCACGCAGGTAGGTTTCTATGCACTGGATCTTTGGATTGCTTCACCACCTGAACTCTTTGAACAACTATTAATCGCCAGCGGAAAAACACAAAATCATCCTTTAATTATCCGGCTGACTGATTTTGAGCAACAATTCGATGCACCCGACAAAGCCAGAGTCGTACTGCATTTTATTGTGGAGGCGTATGCTAATGACGACAAGAAAAAAATTGGCACCCAGGCGTTTTATCTGGAACAATCCACACCAACAGCTGATGCGGCTGGGGCCGTCAATGGTTTTTCTATGTTAACACGGCAAGCCGCTAACAAAATTCAGGTCTGGCTGGCGGGATTACCCGATAAATAATTGTCAGACTCACAGAATATATATAAATTTACACTGTGAATCGTAAGTATTTACCTCCCTTTGAAAAAAAAAGGGGGGGTGACGGGGATTTATCTAAAATCTCCCCTAACCCCTCTTTGTTAAAGAGGGGGACTGAATAATTACTGTGAATCTGTAATTTTTCTTTGTTACGAACTCCTGATTCGGCATTTTAAATTTCAATTAGATAAAATTTTTTCGTCTTTATAAAAGAAAATTAATCGTGATAATCCTCTCTTCCAGACTTTATTTTTTTTCTTTTTCAGCTTTTTCAGATTCTGATATCACTGCCGAATAACATTCCATCAAGCTTTCAGTATAGTTGGTGTGCGCTTCAGCAAGATCTTTAGCTGAACCAAAATCAGTGCGTAATTCTTCAAGTGTTTTTTTAGGATCTGTCGCTTGAGTTAACGTCAGCATTTTTGCATAGTTACGATAAGCCGTCAAACGAGTGGGGTCGAAAGCAAAAATACCCGGCATATTTTGTGAAGTAGTATCTACTACGCACTTGGTCATGAATTCAGGTGTTATTTTGTAATCTTTAATATCTGCTTCTTTCTGCATTTGTTCTAATACAGCTTGTTCGTATTGATTTTTATCTGCGCAAGCCGGGAGTAATAATGCGGATAAAGAAATGAGTAATATTTTTTTCATTAAGGGTTACCGTTATTGAGTGTAGTGTTATTTGCCGCATTATACGCACTTACCTTACATTTAAGATAAAAGCTTGAATATTCTTGTCTTAATCCATCTCTTTCATTGCCTGTCTTATCCAAGCCTCCGCTTCTGCATTAACATCAGTTGCTTTACGGCCTTTACTTTCAATAACAGGTCCAATTTTTAGCTTTATCACGCCGGGGTATTTTAAAAAACTATAGCGAGGCCAATAATCACCCGCATTATGAGCAACAGGAATAACAGGG
>CAIQND010000028.1 GCA_903873045.1 uncultured Methylococcaceae bacterium
ACACCAATCAAAAAACCCACCAATGCAGTAATCCCTAAAGCCCTGACACCGGCATCATATATCGTGATGGAAATTTCAGAAACGGGAATTTCTTGCGGATGACGTAACAGATAACTCACATCCAAAACCAGTTGACCCAACAAAGTGACCAGGCTTAACAGTTGCGCCAAAAAGCCCCAAATCAGTTGTTGAGCAGCGTTAAAAAATAAACTGAACCAAGTATTGACGGGTTCCGCTGTCGGCAAACTCTGTGTCTGCCAGCGATTAAATAAACGCTGGTGTTCGGGTTTAACCTGCAACAGATTCGGTAGTTGTTTCCCCCAGGATTGCCAGATAATCAAAGCCGCCGTACTATCCAGTTCATCCACTAAAAGCATGTCCCATTGCGTGGCTTTATTACCGGCATTGAGGCTTATTTTTTGTTGCAGATCAGGCATTATCGCCAAATGACGAAGATTCCAACAGCCGGTTAAGCGCACAGTCAACTGCCCGTCGTTATTCAAATCGACTAACAGCTGTGGCAGTAAATCCGGAATTGCTTCGGTTTCAATCATGGCAGGGTGTTACAGAGGTCAAGAAGCGTCGAGTGCTTGCGATACAAGGTTGCATAGCCCAATCTCATTAAGTTAAGTCGTTCGCTGAGCAAAGTCGAAGCTATTTTTCTGGCTTCGGCTCCGCTCAGCCAACGCAGCTCCACTCAGCCAAGGGTTTATCTTACCAAGCGTGTTGAAGGGAAGCGATACCCAAAAAAATTTCGCAACTATCGAGTTATGGATTTAGTCGTAGCTGTAATGCTTGCGTAACGCCTTGACGACTTCCCATTGGCTGTTTAGACCGGCGGGAAAAACAACCAGATCACCCGGCAAGATTCGGACGGGTTCACCGCCTTCAGGTGTCACCAAAATTTCGCCTTCCAGAATATACGCAGTTTCTGTTTCGTCAAAGTCGATTGGAAACTTGGAGACTTCTTTTTCCCAAATTTCCCAATTAGCGACATTTAATTCTTTTAAACGTTCTTCGCTGGGGTTATGTTCTATTGTGATTTGTGGCATGTGTATCCTGAATTACTATAAATTAATTGAAAGGCGATTTTAACACTTTTCAGCGTCTTGTCGGTAAAATTACGTGTTCATTCATTCTTGGATATCACCTCACATGACGTATTTTTCCTAATTATTTGACAGATAAAATTTTACAGACTTATCCACAAAGCCTGTGGATAAGTCTGTGTGTTACTGATAGAGTTGCCCCCTAACTTCATAATTTTTATTGATATTTGTTAGATTGACCAAAAACTATACAATGCTTATAGATTTATAAAAAACAATGACTTACAGTCAATATTTGAGTTATTACGGCTGTATTGGCAGCCATTTTAGTCAAATCACTTTGGCAGATAATAAATGTGGGTAAGTGATAAATAAATAATTAATGATGAAAGGCGGCTGTTGAAAATCATGGCTACCAACGTTAGACGGGGCAAGTAAAAATGCTTAACCGTCAATAGGGTTAACTTAATGATAAAGCATCAAAAGAGACTGTTCGCTGAGCGGAGTCGAAGCGAGTTGTCCGCTTCGACTCCGATCAGCCAACGGTTTAACCTTAAACTGTCCCGCCTCGTAGTGTTAGTTAATTAAAGCCCTCTCCAGCGGGAGAGGGGAAATTAAAGTGGAGAAAATCCTTATTTAATCCCCCTCATCCCAACCCTCTCCCGCTGGAGAAGGAGCAAAGTTACTTGTGCCCCCCCTAGTAGCGGATGCGCCCGTTACTCACCTCCCCCTTTGACAAAGGGGGAGAGCATAGCGAGGGGGCAGAGGAGGATTTATCTAATAAAATATCCCCTAACCTCTCTTTGTTAAAGAGGGGGGACTGAATAATTACGCAGTATGTCGTCTGAGCGTTCGATTCTCGTTATTTTCAGTGATCTTTCTCTCGCAAACGGTAATAATCTGCCATAATTTCATGAGCTGGTGGCAAAATTGAACGAACGGTGAGGTTTAAAGTTACATTTTGGAGGCGGGACAGTTTAAGGTTAAACCGTTCGCTGAGCGGAGTCGAAGCGGACAACTCGCTTCGACTTCGCTCAGCGAACGGTCTCTTTTGATGCTTTATCATTAAGTTAACCGTATTGACGGTTAAGCCTTTTTGCTTGTCCCGTCTTAGTGGGTAACCTACATTTTGTTACCTTAGTCGGTGGTGGGGATTTCTCTCGGCGATAGCAGCTTCGTCCAACAACCCAATTAAATTTTCGAGCAAGTACGAGGAGGATCTTTGGATACATTTACAGCGATTGCGAGTTTATTCGGCATTGCCGCGATTCTTAGCTTCATTAATGATCGTTATCTGCGTCTTCAGCACGACATTGGCCTATTGTTGCTGGCCTGCCTGACCACCGCTGTCCTCCGCGTATTGGAAGTCTTTATCCCTTCCGGAGCCATCGGTTTGCTGCACCAACTCACCCAGTCATTCAATCTGAACGACACGCTTCTTAAAGGTGTGCTCTGCTTTTTACTTTTTCGAGGCAGTATGCGCGTCAGTTGGGTAGCACTTCACGAGCAACGGTGGCTGGTTCTTTGGTTGGCATTTGCCGGTACTGCGATGGCGTGTCTTCTTACTGGCGGATTGGTCTATGCGGGGCTTTCTCTTTTCGGCGTGGCGACTACAGTGGCTCAATCACTCCTATTCGGGGCGTTGATTGCGGCTACTGACCCTGTGGCAGCGTTGGCTATCCTGTCAAAAATTGGCCTGCCCAAAAACCTGGAGACGGTGGTGGATGGCGAATCTCTTTTGAATGATGGCGTTGCGGTGGTTTTTTTTACTATTTTCGCGGGTTCGGCAATCAGTGGCAACGATGTCAGTCTGGCTGAGGCCAAATCGATTTTTGTGCAGGAAGTTCTGGGCGGCGTGATGATGGGAGTGTTCGGTTGGTTGGCCTTCCATTTCATGATGCTACGCTCGACAACCTTCTGTACGGGTCTGCTCGTCTCGCTGGGAGTCGTTGCCTCTCTGTATGCAGCAGCCCAGCACCTTGATGTCTCGGGCCCTATCGCCACTGTGGTAGCAGGCTTACTCAGCGGCAACATTACCGCGCCCAGAATAAGCGAAAATACGCTCGCCCCCTTACGTACATTCTGGTCGGGGCTGGACGAAGTATTGAACGCATTGCTGTTTGTCTTTGTCGGTTTCCACGTTGTTTTGATCAATCCGCTTCAAGGTGTCGTGATGGGCGTTCCCGCGCTCGTTGCGATTGTCGCCGTGTTGCTTGCCCGCGCACTGACTGTGTCCAGCATCATCGGTGGACTCAATACAACAGGCGTGATCCGTGCCGATTGCTTCGGCTTGACTCAGTTACTGACTTGGGGCGGTCTTCGTGGCAGTTTGTCGCTGGCACTTGCCGTCTCGCTACCTGATAGTTCCTGGAAGCCGCTGATCTTAAACATGACCTTCGAGGTCGTCATTTTCTCGATCATTATCCAAGGTCTCACTATCCAGAAGATGTTCACCAAGGAGCGATTGGTCGGCTTATTGCGATGACCTGCCCATTGCCTTTCAAGATTCTGCTATCCACTTTAGACGGGACAAGCAAAAAGGCTTAACCATCAAATACGGCTAACTTAATGATAATGCATAAAAAGAGACCGTTCGCTGAGCGGAGTCGAAGCGGGTTGTTCGCTTCGACTCCGCTCAGCGAACGATTTAACCTTAAACTGTCCCATCGTCCAAGATTCGCTTTTGTCCGGTGTTAATAACCGACTGCCGTAGGCCACAGTCGGCCATTTTTGCTCAGGTTAATCAATTACCGCTACGTTAAAAAAATCCTAATGGATTAATGTCATAGCTAATGAGCATGTTTTTGGTTTGTTGATAATGATCCAGCATCATTTTATGATTTTCACGCCCCACACCTGATTTCTTATAACCACCAAAAGCAGCATGAGCCGGATAATGGTGATAGCAATTTGTCCATACACGACCCGCTTGAATGGCGCGTCCCATACGATAGGCTCTGTTCATATCACGCGTCCAAAGACCGGCACCCAAACCAAACTGTGTGTCATTGGCAATCTCCAAGGCTTCAGCTTCATCTTTAAAGGTGGTTACCGCTATAAAAGGGCCAAAAATTTCTTCCTGAAAGATGCGCATTTTATTGCCCCCTTTCATGATCGTCGGTTCAATATAGTAGCCGTCAGAAAAGCCACTTCCTAAAGAGGCAATTTCGCCGCCCATTAAAACTTCAGCGCCTTCATCCTTACCAATTTGTACATAATCAAGAATTTTGTCAAACTGTTGTTTGGAGGCTTGTGCGCCTACCATGGTTTCTGTATCCAATGGATTGCCGCGTTTAATCTGCTTGGCGCGTGCGATGACTTTAGCGATAAATTCATCATAGATTGATTCCTGTATCAACAGGCGCGACGGGCAGGTACACACTTCACCCTGATTAAAAAAAGCCAGTACCGCACCTTCTACGCATTTGCTGACAAAAGCATCTTCTTGAGCCAGAACATCCTCAAAAAAGATATTGGGGGATTTGCCTCCCAACTCAACCGTGGACGGAATGATGTTTTCTGCGGCGCATTTTAAAATATGCGCACCAACAGGCGTTGACCCGGTAAAGGCTATTTTTGCAATCCGGGTGCTGGTGGCTAAGGCTTGCCCCGCTTCTGCACCATAACCGTTGACAATATTGATAACACCTGCAGGTAATAAATCGCCAATCAATTCCATCATCACCAAAATTGAGGCAGGCGTTTGTTCAGCAGGCTTCATCACCACGCAATTACCGGCTGCCAAGGCCGGAGCCAGTTTCCAGCAAGCCATCAATAAAGGAAAGTTCCACGGAATAATTTGCCCAACCACTCCGAGTGGCTCGTGAAAATGATAAGCCACGGTATTTTCGTCAATCTCACCAATTGAGCCTTCTTGAGCGCGAATACAACCTGCAAAATAGCGAAAATGATCGGCTGCCAGAGGAATATCTGCGGCTAACGTTTCCCGTATGGGTTTGCCATTATCCCAGGTTTCGGCAATCGCCAGTGTTTCAAGATTGGCTTCGATTCGGTCGGCAATTTTCAATAAAATATTTGAGCGGGCGGTGACAGAGGTTTTCCCCCACGCCTCTTTTGCCGCATGAGCCGCATCCAGTGCCAGCTCAATATCTTCCGCTGAGGAACGGGGAACGGCACAAAATACTTTACCGTTTACCGGGCTTAAATTATCAAAGTATTGGCCTTTAACCGGACTAACCCAGTTACCACCAATAAAATTGCCGTAACGCGATTTAAAGTGAACTTTACTGTTGGGTTGATTGGGATCGATGTACAGCATTTCTTGCTCCTGACTTGCGTGATTGAAGATGATTTGTTTTTATAGCGCATTAACAGCATCAAATATAGAGCCATGTAGAAGTAAAGCGACATTCGACCACCCTCACCCCAGCCCTCTCCCAGAGGGAGAGGGAGCTTTATGTTGCTTTACTTCTAAGCCACTCTATAACGACCTATTGCTGACAGGTTATCATGCCCGTGTAATCTTGTTGTTATTGATTATTAATTTTTAAAAAATGGTTAAGCGAGCGGTGGCAATTTGCTATAGATACTTTCAGATAAGGTGATTTCTGGAGAATATTTTACCCATTAAAAGTAGGATTTTCCAATCAAGCAAACGATTGGATTCGTCTAATGGGTAAGTTCTTTCGCAGAAATAACCTTATACCTGTCAACCATAAATTAATCTCCGTAGAGACGCGATTTATCGCGTCTAAATGATAACCCGCAGGTTTTCGGATGTAGGGACGCGATAAATAGAGACGCGATAAATCGCGTCTCTACGGTGACGATACCTGTATGTTGCCGCCCATGTGTGGTTAATAGGCTATTCATTGTTCATGGTTTAAGATGATTTCCGGAGAATATTTTACCCATTAAAAGTAGGATTTTCCCAATCAATCAAGCAAGCGATTGGATTCGTCTAATGGGCAAGTTATTTCGCAGAAATCACCTAAATAATTTCTATGCTAAAGCTTCATGTAAAACTCGTTTTTAAGCCAACTGAATAATTTGATTGAGCTGCCCGCAAACCTCAATAAAAAAGTCATTCTGCAATTTTCCCAAAGGATGTGGTTTTGCATCACGCATTCGCCAATCGAAAGATTTGGGTTGATGACAAAGTACATAACTGGTTTTTTCAAGTTTACGACCTGAAACTTTGCCGACCGCAACCGCAAAAGGATTATCGGCATTATACGCGGCTGTGGTCATCGGCAAGCCAATAACCAAGGAGGTTTTGTTATTAAAAATTTGCGGTGATAACACCAAAAAAGGATGAATATCACGCATTTCTTGCCCTACTTGGGGGTTGCAATCAATCCAGATAATGTCTTGACGATCAGGTGACCAAACGCCGGTTTTTTTTACCATTGTTCTGCGCCTAACCTTTGCTGTACCGCCATGGCTTCACCACCGTGCCGTTTAGGGTCAAAAGCAGCCAAGCGCTGTTCCAGCGTCAACGGTTTATTAATTATTGGGGTAATAATAATTTGACCCTCGACAACAGTTAAGCGCACGCTTTGATGGGCTTTTAGATGAGCCTCGCGGGCAATGGCTACCGGTAAGCGCACGCCTAAATTATTACCCCACTGTTTTATATCCAACACAACTTCAGTCATAACAGATACCTTTAATAATATACATTTAGACGTTAGCTTAAACGTATCCAGTTACTTGTTCAATAAATACCGCTACCAACTTTAGACGGGACAAGCAAAAAGGCTTAACCATCAATACGGTTAACTCAATGATAAAGCATTAAAAAAGACCGTTCGCTGAGCGGAGTCGAAGCGAGTTGTCCGCTTCGACTCCGCTCAGCGAACG
>CAIQND010000029.1 GCA_903873045.1 uncultured Methylococcaceae bacterium
GAAGCTAATCAGTCACCTGAAACGGATGATATTTTTAAAACGCACGCTTATGATCATACCTCAATAGACCGGTCAAATAGCTCTATTGATAATCAAGCGGCTTACGAGGTAGCCGAGCTTGTGCTTAATCCTGAGGTCATCAATGCCGTAATCAATGATGAAAATGACACCAGCGATAGTCGAACGCCCGGTGAAATAGCGGTTGACGTTATAACACAGCAAGCCGGTATTGCCAGCCAAGCTTACGAAGAACAAGCCCGTGAGGCGTTGAATGTTGATATTCCCATCGAGCTGGAAGACAAAATGAACAAGCATAAGCTTAAAGGTAATTTTAGAGACGATGCCTTGGCGTTGAAAATTCCCCAGTTTTTTATTCATGTCGAGTCGCAAGGCTGGATTGAAGACGAGACCACCCAGCTGTTTGAGAAGGATTTATTGTTAAAGCATTTTAATCTCGGCAAGGCTGATGCCACGATTAGCTTTGAAGATGTTGAAACGGAGTTATACCGGCTTGATTTGGAATATGTGGATGAAGGGGAATACAAAGTGTCATCCTTTAAAGCCAAGCCTGAGGAACGAAAAAAATACAACCTGATCATTTTAAAAGGTGACCGAGATAGCCAGTTGATGAACTTGAATGCCAGGCTAACAACGCTGATTGGCAACATGACTCCTATTTCTGAACCGGAAATAAAAAATTACATCAGTCGAATTACCGACTCTTTTAGTGAGAGCCAGATACACGATGCACTGGAACGGGATATTTATTATGTCAGAAAAATAAAACAAAAAATTAACACACTATCCGGTGTCCATGCCCATAAAACGTTTATTGATTATCTGGATGTTGATACCATTCTGATGCAGCCCGGCTTTATGTTGCCGGAAATCATTACACCGTCCGCCAATGCGCAGGACATACCTAAAAGCCTTTATAGTACCGAAGCCGCAATGGGGATTTTTGAAGCCAGAGTCATTAACGAATTTGCCAATCTGGACACGGTTCAGTGGTGGCACCGAAACCTGTCCAGAGGCAAAGGTTTTAGGATTAATGGTTTTATCAATCACTACCCGGATTTTATAGTCAAAACCGACAGCGGAAAAATTATCCTTATAGAAACCAAAGGCGATGACAGGGATAATTCTGATTCAGAGTTAAAACTTAAGCTGGGCAAGCTTTGGGAGTCCAAGGCCGGAGCCAGGTTTAAGTATATGATGGTATTCGATAATAACCCCATTGATGGTGCTGAGCGTTTAGCCGATGCCATTAATAAACTGAGACAAATGTGATGGATAAAATAGAATTTACCTTGCTTTACGATGGTCTATGCCCACTTTGCAGTAAAGAAGTGGCCTGGTTATACCGCAGAAATAAACAGGGGCGGCTGGACTTTAAAGATATTAATGACGCGGATTTTGATCCGGCTGTTTATGGTAAAACGCACGCTGAATTAATGGCGGAGATTCACGGGGTTTATCCCGATGGCCAGCTTATCAAAGGGATGGGTGTCTTTCGTGAAACCTATAAAGCAGTCGGTTTGGGATGGATAATGGCCGCTACCGGTTGGCCGGTATTAAAACCCTTGTTTGATTTGATTTATAAAGTGTTTGCAAAATACCGTGTGCCGTTGGCGCGGTTGGTTGCAGGCGAAAAGTCCTGTGATTGCGGGAAGTGACCAAGCCTTGACTGGAGACATGGATTGCTTCAATACTTAACTTGATAGAGGATAATACGATGACTACAAATCTTGCCATTGATGATGATTTAATCAACGAAGCTTTAACAGTGGGACATTTTAAAACCAAAGAAGATACGGTTGTCACTGCGTTAAAAGAATTTATTAGTCGCCGTAAGCAATTGGAAATTATTGATTTATTCGGTCAATTTGATCCTGATCCGGATTATGACTATAAGCAGGGGCGATAGCCTTGAAAGTATTAGTTGATACTTGTATTTGGTCTCATGCACTCCGCTCTAAAAAACCGCAACCTGTACGATTAGGTTAGCAATTTTACGCAGGGTGCTTAATATAACGATATAACGATGATTTTATTTAAGCCCGTCATTCCGGCATGGATGCAGGAATCCAGTCACACGGATGTGAAACTGTGATCAAAATACTTTTCTTTGTTCTAGCGCCCGTGCATATCATAAGTTACCATCCATGGCACTGGATTCCGGCATCCATGCCGGAATGACGGTAACCTTGGATATGTGTGAATAATGAAATTCTAATCGTACAGGTCGAAATATTTGCCGGTAACACTATTTATATCCTCTAATTATTTGACACCCACACCAGGAAGACCATGTTAAGACTATTTCATACCGCAGATTGGCATTTGGGCCATTGTTTACATGGCGTATCTCGGCAACTGGAGCATCAGCGGTTTTTGGACTGGTTGCTGTTGGAGTTGCAAAATAAACAGGCGGATGCGCTGATTGTTGCCGGTGATATTTTTGATTCAGCCAATCCGTCAGCCGCTGCCCAGACCCAATTGTATGAGTTTCTGGTTAAAGCCAGAACACAGCTACCCGCTTTGAATATTGTCTTGATCGGCGGTAATCATGATTCTGCCAGTCGTTTGGATGCACCGTCATCCATTCTTAATGCGCTGGGCGTTACCGTTGTTGGTGGTTTGGTGCGTGAGGACGGGGCTATTAACTGGGATAGATTGCTGGTGCCGCTGACCAATGCAACCGGCGATATTAAAGTCTGGTGCGGTGCCATGCCCTTTTTGCGTAATGCCGATTTACCGACTGGCAGGGATGGAAGCGGTATGGAATCGATGCAACCCGGCGACCAAGATGACGAGCCTTTAATATCCGGTGTTAAAGTGCTTTATGCGCAATTGTTTGGTGAGTTGCAAGCCAAGGCAACGCAGGATGAAGCACTGATTTTAACGGGACATTGTTATATGGTGAATGGCTGTGTGTCAGAACTGAGTGAACGCAAAATACTGGGCGGTAATCAACATGCCTTGCCGGTTGAATTATTTCCGGAAGACATTGCTTACGTGGCTTTAGGCCATTTGCATCTGGCGCAAACCGTCGGTGCCAATGACCATATTCGCTACAGCGGCTCACCGATTCCGTTGTCCTTTGATGAAAGTCATTATCTGCATCAAGTGTTGCAAGTGGATATTAAAAAAGGTCAACCGGTGGAAACCTTAGCCCTTAAAATTCCCCGCAGTATTGAGTTGTTAAGAATCCCTAACAGTAAAGATTTCGCCGGATTGTTGGACGTGCTTGAGCAATTGGAACAGATGGCTTTCGATGATGACTTGCCGCTGGAA
>CAIQND010000030.1 GCA_903873045.1 uncultured Methylococcaceae bacterium
CCCTTTACCATGAAATTTCCAGCGAATACAAGGCGCTGGTGCTGGGTATTAAAGATTATGTACGTAAGAACGGTTTTCAGGGTGCAATTTTAGGATTGTCCGGCGGCATTGATTCTGCACTGGTTTTAGCGTTGGCGGTTGATGCACTGGGGCCGGATAAAGTTGAAGCCGTGTTAATGCCCTCCTGTTACACGCAAGACATGAGTAACGAGGATGCTGCACTTCAAGCGGAAGCCTTGGGGGTTAACTACCACACCATTCCTATAACACCCGCCGTTAATGCGTTTACGGATATGTTGGCCGAAGTTTTTGCGGGCACAAGCAAAGACACCACGGAAGAAAATATTCAGGCACGCTGCCGTGGCGTGATTTTAATGGCGCTCTCGAACAAACAAGGCAAGCTGTTGTTGACGACGGGTAATAAAAGCGAAATGAGCGTGGGTTATGCAACGCTTTATGGCGATATGGCCGGTGGTTTTGCACCCATCAAAGATGTGCCTAAACTGCTGGTTTATCAATTGGCCCGTTATCGTAATACGCTATCCCAAGTCATTCCGGAACGGGTTATTACCCGTCCGCCTTCTGCCGAATTAGCGCCTGATCAAATCGATTCAGACTCGTTACCGCCTTACGAGGTTTTAGACCCCATACTGGAGCGTTATGTAGAGCTGGACCAATCCGCTGAGGAAATTATTGCCGCCGGATTTCGGCGCGAGGATGTCGTCAGGGCCATTAATCTGGTCGACAGAAATGAATATAAACGCAGGCAATCACCACCGGGAATCCGCATTACTAGCAGAGCATTCGGTCGCGATCGACGCTATCCGATTACTTCGGGTTATAGCGGCATTTGACGGTTTGTAAGTATTTTAGTCTCCCTCTTTGAAAAGAGGGGTTAGGGGAGATTTTATTAGATAAATCCCCCTCTGCTCAATGCCGTTAAGTTAAGCGCAAGTTGTTTAAAAAATTGGCTACCAACTTAACACGGGACAGACCTGACAGGTTTTATAAAGCTGTCAGGTCTAACTCCAGTATTTTATACTGGCTAAAGTGGGTAGCCAAAAAATTGGAGTGCAATCGCTTCAGCTATTGCCAGTAAAAACAGCTAAAGCGGTTTTACTCCAGTGGTATGCTTAACTTAACGGCATAGTGAGGGCTTGAATACTTACGACGGTTTTTGAAAAACGGCTGGCAAGCCAAAATGGCTACTCAAAATAAAGCAGATTATTTTTAAATGATGTTACTCGATTTTTCTCTTTACCAACTGGTGTCTATTGCCCTAGTGTTCATTTGGACGGGCTTTGTCAGGACGGGGCTTGGTTTTGGCGGTGCTGCCTTAGGATTACCGCTGATGTTGTTTGTACAGAATAATCCACTGTTATGGTTGCCTATCATTGGCGTGCATTTACTGTTTTTTTCCGGTTTAACCCTGCTTAACCGCTTGCATAATGTCGACTGGCAGTATTTGCGGCACTCTTCGGTTTACATTATTCCTCCTGCGCTCATCGGGGTTTTTGGACTGGTAAACCTGCCGGTTCTCTGGCTGAATAGCTTTATTTATTCGGTCACTTTGTTTTATGGTTTTACCTGGTTACTCAACCGGAGCATTGAAAGTCGTCATGTCTGGGCAGATAAGGGACTGCTTATTTTAGGCGGTTACATTGCAGGCATGTCTTTGACCGGAGCACCCTTGATGGTGGCCGTTTATATGCGAAATGTCAGCAAATACCAATTGCGGGACACTTTGTTTGTGTTATGGTTTATTCTGGTAAGCATTAAAATGACCACATTTATTGCCTTATCCGTTGATTTGCATTTTCTAACGGCACTAATGCTTTTACCGGTCGCCGCCATTGGACATATCTTGGGCTTGAAAGCGCATAACGCCATTATGCGTAATGATTTGCTTTTTAAACGCTGGGTCGGTGGTGGTCTGGTCGCTGTCAGTATGATGGGATTATGGGAGTTATATGGCAAACAGGTTTAGGATTTTTAGCACTGGTAAATTTTTTTGCTATTTACTGTTCCGTCTTAAGGCGTAGGCCGGAATAAGGCTTTTTGAGCGCAAGCGAGAATAAGCGTTTCCGGCGCTCTGTACGATATGCCGGAAACGCCACCACGCGCTACGCTTGGGTGGTCTTATTCCGGCCTACGCCAATTGCTTGCTATAGTTGCTTCACCAGAATCAAGAATTAAAAACTTGAAGATTGAGTAGCTTAAAAATTCGACAAGAAAATGAAACCACGAAAGGGAAAGCTCTGGAAGTGCTTTATAATAAATCCTTATTTTTCACGATAGGTAGTGATGTCTAAATGCATTTTCTCCGTTTTGTCGCATTAATTATCCTCTCTCAGGGCTTGTCTGGCTGTCTTTCACCTTTGGCACTCGACAATATGTCTCTGGCTTATAATGAAGCCACCGCCAATGACATTTCGAAACAACTGCTCCTCAATATCGCCAGAGCTCAGCATAACGAACCGATCCATTTTTCCGGTATCTCTAATATTGCTGCGACTTTGAATTTTCAAGCCAATATCGGTGCCACTCCAGCATTGACCGGTAATAATGGTTCGGCGCTTATGCCTTTTTTTGGGGTTGGGGCTGCCGAGAATCCTACTATCAGCATTGTTCCCATGCAGGGCGCTGAATTCACCAAGCGTTTGTTGGCACCGATGACAGAGGATCAACTGAGCCAACTGCTAAGGCAAAACGTAGAAGTGGATTTGTTGCTGCGACTAGCTGTACTGGAATTTCGTACCCGGGAAAACGGTCGGGAGCTGGTTTATCATAACCGTCCCAGAAATAGGGATAACTACACCTTGTTTCGGCGCATGGCTTTGCATTTGTCTTCTATACAGGATAGGGATCAGCTTTATTTCGAACCCTTGATATTTGAAGAGCACTGGAGTTTGCCGATCAAGAGTATGACCCCAGAAGGCTTTCAGGCGCTGGAAAATGAATATACGATCACCCTGGATCAACAGCAAGGCGTTTATCGACTCGACAAGAAAACTGTTGGGCGCATGATTATAACTAATTACGATCCATCCCTATTGTCCGGAACGGAGCGCCATCAACTCAATGACGAGACAGAATTAAACGCGCCCAACGACTTGCTGGTCGATATTCGCCCCGGCTATCCCGGTGGAGAATATCCCCTGCATGGCAGGTTTAGGCTGAGAAGTTTTAGCAATATCCTTTATTTTATCGGTCGAACCCTTTCCACCGAGCCGGAAGGCGACATCAGCAAGGATGAACGCACACCGGGCGTTTTAGATAATCCACCTTTCACTTTAGCGATCAAAGAAACAGAGAGCAGTCCGCCTGATACGGACTTATCGGTAAAATACAAGGGCAAATATTATTCCGTCGATTCAGGCTCAAGCTATCCTTGGAATAAAAAAGCCTTCCGGGTGCTGTCGCAAATGTTTCAAATGACGATGACGGAATTACCTAAAGTTGCAGCACCTACCATCACGATTTCTAAATGACTTTCCTGAAATATAAGTGATTTTGACGGCAAACTTATCTGATTAGACAAGTGTTGATTGCTGGGATTGTTGGTTGTTATATTCCTGCCTAACGAATCAATGAGGTCAAATAAATTCAATCTGACCTGGTTGATTGGGATAAATAATTTGCCCGTTAAATTTTTTACTGTATCGGTCTTTGCAAGGGTATTTATTACATCCCCAATAATTTCTGATCCTTTTGCTTCAACCGCCACCTCAGCTATAGCTAATCTTAAATCTTGATAAAAACCAGGAGCACCCGTTAAACGATGCCAAAATTCCTGACCTATATATAATGGGTAATCGTATTCATCTCTCAATTTCTGATAATGATTACTTTCTTCCCCTTGTTCTCCATAAATGACACCAACAACTAAATCTCCGTGCTGGACAGCGACATTATTGGTTCTACCTAAGTTTTTAGCGGCTTTAAAGTGATTATGTATGGTTACAACGTCATCTTTATTGATGGTATTTGGCCCTAGTTTCGCTTGGCAATATTTACGTCTGCCATCAATTGCATCAATAAACTCAATATCTATTCCTGCAACCATTGAACCAAAGCTGTTCTTTAAAACATCAGAAATAAACTTCTGCATGTTTTGACCAAAAGACGTAGTAATTGATGTCCCTAATATGCGCGGATATAACAAAGCTTTTGCCACTGAATCTGACGTTAATTCACCCGTCAGAAAGCCGGCAATATAAGGAACAAGGAATGGGTTGATGTTAAAATTATCCGGATTAGCTAATTTTTTAGTGTTCATTATATGGTTTGGTAGGATGACTGTACGAAACCAATCTTTAACTAAAGCCAATATTTCTTTTTGTTGTTCTTTATCCATGATAATCATTATTTACGCAAAAAATAACATTTTGTCATAGGTTTGTTTCACCGCCTAATCAAAGCTATAATAACCATGACAACAACATTACACATGGTTATTTTATGAAAGATGTTTACACGCTCACAGAAGTTGCCGACCTATTGGGGACTTCCAAGGAAACACTTAGGAGATGGGATAAATCTGGAAAACTTGTCCCGGTACGCCACCCTATCAACAATTATCGTGTCTATCGTTCAACTGATTTATTACAATTTGAAAAAATAGGATTTATGTTTAAAGATAGGGTAGAACAAGAAGATGAGGCTCCAATTAAAAAGCTCACTTCAATTGAGCTGTTTGCGGGCGCGGGTGGGTTAGCACTTGGACTTGAAAAAGCGGGGCTGGAAAATATCTTGCTATCAGAAATTAATAAAAATGCCTGTGAAACGTTAAGAAATAATCGTCCATTTTGGAATGTTATTGAGGGAGATGTGACAAAGATAGATTTTAAGCCATACCAAGGTAAGGTTGATGTAATAACAGGGGGATTTCCTTGTCAGGCTTTCTCTTATGCGGGGAAACGATTAGGATTTGAGGATGCTCGAGGAACTTTGTTTTTTGAGTTTGCACGAGCTATTAAAGAAGTTCAGCCTCTTATCTGTGTTGGCGAGAATGTTCGCGGCTTACTTCAGCATGAAAATGGCCGCACTATCGGTGGTATGGTTTCCATACTCGATGAGTTGGGGTATGACGTTATTCCACCTAAAGTGTTAAAAGCTATTTTTTATGGTGTTCCTCAAAAGAGGGAGCGGGTTTTTATAGTAGGCGTTAGAAAAAATTCAGGATTGACTTTTGAATGGCCTGTTCAAAATGAAAACATTTATGCACTTAAAGATGCTTTACAAAAAGGACCGTTGTTCGATACTGATGTTCCAGAGTCTATGGGGCAGGTCTACCCGGTCAATAAGCGGGAAATAATGGATTTAATACCTCCTGGCGGATATTGGAGAGATTTGCCTATTGAGCTTCAAAAATCTTATATGAAAGGTTCGTTTCATTTAAGTGGCGGAAAAACTGGTATGGCTAGAAGGATTTCATGGGATGAGCCATGTCTGACGCTTACTTGTGCGCCAGCTCAAAAGCAAACTGAAAGATGTCATCCTGAAGAAACGAGACCCTTTACACTTCGGGAATATGCAAGAATTCAAACCTTTCCTGATGACTGGGAGTTTTCTGGCGCATTAACTTCA